>JAZRRB010000119.1:0-4676 GCA_045650385.1 Candidatus Scatosoma sp.
CCTGCTTTACCTGTCATATAAATTGGATATAATGCTGTCAAATCCAAACCAGGTGTATCTAAGAACGGATTTTCTACTGTTGTTGCAGAAGAAATACTTGCTAATAAGGATACCAAATACTGTGTACCATATGCCCAGTAAGAATCTAGGCGTGGGCGCAGGAATTTCCACTTTGTCCGCAACCTTTGCCGCAATCGCGTCGATATCGAGCGATGCAACCGCTTTTTCTACGGCGGAGTTTACAATAGCCGCAATTGCATCTTCGCTGATGCTCGCTTGCACCTTTTCCGCCGCCGCCACGAACGAATCGTTAATGCGACGATAATCTACTTTATCGGGATACGGCAACGATTCTACAACTTTTTCCGCCGCACCGTAAATAATTCTATCATAATCAATCTTCGCGTCTACCGGTTCTTTTTCCTTTTCGGGTTGTTGTACAAGTACGTCGCCCAAAAGTTCCAACACCTTATCGCCAACGTCGTCGGCGATACGTACGTAGTCTACGTTTTCAGGAACAGGAACAGCCGCCACGATTTGTTCTACGAGGTTTTTATAGTCCGCCGAATCCAACGCTTCCGCCAAATCGGTAATCTTTTGACGGATTTCTTCCAAAGATTCGTCCATTTGTTCGACAAGCGAGAAACGCGCGTACACTTCGTCCATTTTCGTAACGACGTTTTCGCTAATCAACGTCTTTAAGTTTTCATAAATGGATTGATGTTGCAAATAGCTGTATTTAATTTCATTAAGCGTATCTTCGATGGGAGGCAATACCCCTGCCACCTTTTCTTTTACGCCTTCTGCAAGCTCGTCAGAAGCAAACGCGTCCAATCTACCGATGACGTCTTCAATCTTTGCCACCGTTTGAGCAATCGACGCGGACAAGCCGTCGTAAATGCTTTGATTTTGTATGTAGCTATAACGGATTTCTTGCGCGATGGCCTTAGAAGATTTTTCATTATCTCCTTTTACTTCCCCATACAAAGAGCCGATTTGCACGGAAGAATATTTCATCTCATTAAGAAGTTCTTTTTTAAGCTTTTGTAAATCATAAGAAAGCCAACTATACAATGCGTCGATTTTCGAAACACCCGTCGTTTGCTTATTTACTGTTGCTTTTTTTTGTTCCGCCATATTACACCTCGATTGATTCCTTTTCCGTTAAAAAGCCTTATACACGCTTTAACATACTCTATTATAACATATCTTTATCGCTCGGTCAAGGATTTTAGAAAAATTTCTTACCGAGAAAAATGTTTTTTTGTAAAAAAGCGCCACCCATGGACAGGCAGCGCTTGTATTTTTTAGCTTATTTTGTTTTTTTCTTATCCAACGTTCTTTGTATCGCCTTCACCGTTTCCACCACAGGGATAACCGCAAAGCCTATCAAAACGGCAATGCCTAATTCCATAAACCCGATAGGTTCGAAACCAAATATGCCGGCTACCGGCGGGATTGCCACTACCGCAACCGAAAGCACGAACGAACCGAGCGCCGCCGCCCAAAGCAATTTGTTTTGCTGTTTCATTGCAAACAAACTCTTTCTTTGCGAACGCATATTCAAGCTATGGAAAATTTCCGCCATCGCAAGCGTTAAGAACGCCATCGTCGTTCCGTGGGAGCTGTTCGAAATTTGCCAATTGCCCGTTTCGAGGCAATGTCCCACAAAGAAGGACACAAGTACCAGTATCGCTACAATCAACCCTTGGTAGATTACGTCAAAGCCCATACCGCCTGAAAATACCCCTGCTTTGGCGTCCCGAGGTTTTCGTTTCATGACGTCTTTTTCCGCTTTTTCCGTACCGAGCGCCAACGCAGGGAAGGTATCCGTAACCAAGTTAATCCAAAGCAAGTGCGGCGGCTGTAAAATGGTAAATCCCATAAGCGTCGCCACAAAAATTGCAATAACCTCACTCATGTTGGAAGCAAGCAGGAATTGGATTGCCTTACGGATATTATCATAGATACGGCGGCCTTCTTCCACCGCGCCGACTATCGTTGCAAAGTTATCGTCCGTGAGCACCATATCCGCCACGTTTTTGGTAACGTCCGTACCTGTAATGCCCATACCTACGCCGATATCCGCGCTCTTAATCGAGGGCGCATCGTTCACCCCGTCGCCCGTCATCGCCGTAACGAAACCGTATTTTTTCCAAGCATTGACGATACGCGTTTTATGTTCGGGCTGAACACGTGCGTACACGCTGACGTTTTGGAATATCTTTTCAAACTCTTCATCTGAAAGCTCGTTGAGTTGCGCGCCCGTAAGTGCTTTTGCACCTTCCGTCAAAATACCGAGTTCTTTGGCAATCGCCGTTGCCGTATCCACGTGGTCGCCCGTGATCATAATCGGACGGATACCCGCTTCGCGGCACTGCTCAATCGCCACCTTTACCTCAGGGCGCACGGGATCAATCATACCGCAAAGCCCCGTAAAGCACATCTCCGTTTCCACGCTATCGCTATCGGGATTTTCGGGCAACGTTTTCCACGTTCTTTCCGCGCAGGCAAGCACACGAAGGGCGTTATCCGCCATATCCTTGTTTGCTTGCAAAATCTCTTCTTTAAGTTCCGCCGTCATCGGCACAACCTTGCCGCCTTTCAAGCAATAGCCACATCTATCAAGGACAACGTCGGGCGCACCTTTCGTGTATTGCACAAACCCGTCGTTTTGAGGGTGCATGGTGGTCATCATCTTTCTATTAGAATCGAAAGGAAGCTCCCCAACCCTTGCATATTCTTCTTTCAACGCGTACTTGGGTAGCTGTAATTTATACGCCCAAGCAACAAGTGCCGCTTCCGTCGGCTCACCCGTGACGTCGCCCTCTTCGTCCACTTCCGCATCCGAACAAAGCGCCATACCCATCGCCACGCGTTTTTCGTCCTCGCCAAAGCATTTTACGACGGTCATTTTATTTTGCGTGAGCGTACCCGTTTTATCTGAACATATTATTTGCGCACAACCAAGCGTTTCTACCGCCGTTAATTTACGGATAATCGCGTTACGTTTGGACATGTTGGTAACACCGATAGAGAGTACCACCGTAACAACGGAAGCAAGCCCTTCGGGAATAGCCGCAACAGCAAGCGATACCGCCACCATCAACGAATTGATAATAGTCCCTACCTCAAAACCGTCGGCAAAGAGTTTTACCCCGAACACAACGGCACAAATACCAAGCACGAGCCACGTGAGAATTTTGGAAAGCTGAGCAAGTTTTCTTTGCAAGGGCGTTTTTCCTTCTTTCGCCTGTGCAAGCGCGTCGGCAATCTTGCCCATTTCCGTATCCATGCCCGTTGCCGTCACCATAACGACGCCGCGCCCGTAGACGACGGTACTGCCCATGTATACCATGTTCTTTCTATCGCCAAGCGTTACTTCTTTCGCCCCGTCTTTGGGATAAATGGCTTCCGTTATCTTATTTACGGGCACCGATTCCCCTGTGAGCGCCGCTTCTTCCACCTGCAAGCTCGCGCTTTCCAAAACGCGTGCGTCTGCCGGTACTGCGTCGCCTGCCTCTAATAAGACGACGTCGCCCACTACGAGGTCTTCACTATGCACAACCATCAACTTTCCGTCCCGTATCACCTTGGACGTGGCGGCTGACATTTGTTGCAACGCCTCTATCGCTTTTTCCGCTTTGCTCTCTTGCAATACGCCTAAAATGGCATTGAGCAGCACTACGGCAAGAATAATGATAACGTCCGTCGGGAAGTGCTTTTCAATGATTGCAAGCGCGCCGCTGATTGCCGCCGCCACAATCAAAATAATAATCATGGGATCGGCAAGCTGTTCCATAAAACGACGGAAAATCGTCTTTTTCTTCCCTTCCGCCAACTTGTTTTTGCCGTTTTCCGCAAGCCGTTTTTCCGCTTCTGCCGCCGATAACCCTTTATCGGCGTTAGAGCGCAACTCGCTTACAACGGTTTCCTTTTCCTGCGAATACCTGTTCATATTTACTCCTTTTATTTTTTTATCGATATAAAAACCCCGAGTACAGCCTTGGCTATACTCGGGGTAACGAAAACCGTTTTCGCGCCACGTACAGCCTTTTTTCTTTCGCTATACGTGAGTCTCGCAATTTAAGGCAAGCCAAACCTGAAAAGGTCGGTGTTGTTGACTTACCACGCAAAGCGCTTGCTACTCCCTCACGGGATTACGTAAATATATTACCATAAATTTACAAATATGTCAATCGGTTGATTGGATTTAGTTAAAATTTTTATTCCTCATCGTCGGGAAGCTCTACGTTATGATAAACGTTTTGTACGTCGTCGAGGTCTTCCAATGCGTCAATCATCTTTTCAAACGTTGCCACTTTGTCTTCGGGAAGGGTGATTCTATTTTGGGGAATCATGGCGATTTCCGCTTGTACAAAGCGAATCTTATCCTCTTCCTCGTCGTTTCTACGTCCCTTGGGCGCCGCTGCAACAAGTTCCGCGTTCTTCTCTTCCAAATATTTACGAACGTCGGAGAACGTTTCGGGCGTCGTGAAAATTTCGTATACGTCGTCGCTTGCCACTACGTCGTCCGCACCTGCTTCCAACGCGTATTCCGTCATCGTGTCTTCATCGAGTTCTACCGTTCTTTCTACCACGATATAGCCCTTATTATCGAAGTTGTAGGATACGCAACCGTTTTGACCGAGCTGACCGCCGTGTTTACCCAAAAT
>JAZRRB010000120.1:0-9347 GCA_045650385.1 Candidatus Scatosoma sp.
CGGAAGGACGAGTTGCCCGTTAAGAAAAGCATTGATAATGCTTTTTAGGGACGAGATGAGCAAACGCATAAGCCACGCGTTTGCGGTGACCGAGCGCAAAGCAAACCGCACTTTGCGCGAGAAAGGAGTTCGACACAAAACACCTCTTACGGTGCACCAGGAAATACCCCTGCGACGTTGGTCGCGGGGGTATTTTCCTGTGTGCAAGAGGTTCAAACTCCTATGTAACGAGAGTTTTGTCTTACGGAACGGAAGGACGAGTTGCCCGTTAAGAAAAGCATTGATAATGCTTTTTAGGGACGAGATGCGCAAACGCATAAGCTACGCGTTTGCGGTGACCGAGCGCAAAGCAAACCGCACTTTGCGCGAGACGGAGTTCGAACTTTCCCTATCCTCTTACGGTGCACCAGGAAAAGCCTTTTTGAAATTATTATGAAATTGTTAAGTATAACGAATAAAAGCTTCCTTTTTTTGTCGAAATATGTTATACTGTATTCATGGAAAAGAAAACGGCTATTATCATAGGTGGCGGCGTTTCAGGGCTCTCCACCGCTATATATTTACAAGTAAACGGATACGACACGCTTATTCTTGAAAAAAACGCCGTCATCGGCGGCGCTTGTATCGGCTGGGAAAGAAAGGGCTGTTATATCGACGGCTGTATGCATTGGCTTGTCGGCGTAAAACCGACTTCCTCTACGTACAAACTTTGGGAAGACGTCGGTGCGCTTTCCCCTAACGTACCTATTTATTACCAAGACGATTTTTATACGTTGGAAATGGAAGACGGTACTCGATTTACCGTTTGGGCAGACCTTAAAAAGTTCCAAGAAGAGCTTATTGCATTTGCGCCCGAAGACGAAAAGCAAATCAAGAAATTTTGCAAACTTATCAAGCGGTTTGAGAAAATTGACGCGCCTGTGGACAAGCCCGTAGACCTTATGAATCTTTTCGATTTATTAAAAATCGGGTTTACCATGTGTGGAGATTATTATTACGTCAACAAAACGGCAAAGATTTCGTGCGGGGAATATGCCCAACAATTCAAAAACCCCTATCTTCAAAAATGGCTTTCGGGACATCTTTCCGCCGATTATAATTTCATGAGTTTCCTTTACATGTTCTCCCACGTCACTTCTAAAAACGGAGGGATTCCCATCGGCGGTTCGCGCGCGATGGCAGAGCGCATGAAACAACGTTATTTATCTCTCGGGGGAAAAATCCGTTGCAACGCCGAAGTGGAACGCATCAACGTGGAAAACAACGTAGCAAAAGGCGTAACGCTTAAAAACGGGGAAACACTTTGTGCCGATTGGGTAGTTTCCGCAACTCCTGCCAAGCATGCGTTAAAGAAATTACTCGGGGACGCGTATTCCGTCAAAAAAATGGACGAACGGCTTAACGATGCCAAAACATATCCCATCTATACGTACACCACGGCGGTGTTCAAGGTGCATGAAGATATGACGAGCGCGCCCCTTTCCCACAAAATCTATACTAACGACGTCGTTACGCTGGATAAAGAATACCACGCCGTAACCTATCGCAATTATTCCTACGATAAAACGTTAAAAGTACCCGAAGGGTGCAGCATCATTCAAGCGACGTTAAGCGGCAACGACGACATGTATTTTTGGTGGAAAGAACGCAAAGAACAGGGCGTTTATGGGAAAAAGAAAGCAGAAATTGCCCAACGATTATTGGCAATTTACCTAAAAAGCTATCCTCATTTAGAGGGCAAAATCGAGGTAATCGACGTCATTACCCCCTTGACGTATCAACGTTATCTCAACGGTAGACACGGTTCTTTCCAAGGCTTCGTCCAAACGTCCAAAGGCAAAACGCTGATGCAAAAAGGCGAAATTAAAGGGCTGGATAACTTTATTTTCTCGGGACAATGGCTGCTTCGAAGCGGCGGACTTCCCCCTGCCGTTATCACAGGCAAATTCGCCGCACAACGCATTTGCAAAAAAGATAAAATAAAATTCAAACGCAAATAATTAAAAATCACAAGCCACGGCAAAAAACGCCGTGGCTCGTTTCACAATTAGATTTCTTCGCTCTTATCGATATAACATCTTTACAATCTTAAATCCCTCTGCATATTCACATTTATTGGCAAATCCCCATACCTTGCAACGCTCAATACTCAATTCAAACAATCTATCAAAACGATTATGTTCACTGCCATATTGCGCTAAAGCATTTCTTTTTTTATTTATACATTCGCTTATATCAACAAAATAATTAGGAGTAAAAGGCATATTATACATATATCCGTTACTTTGATACATTAATATGTTATCGCAATGCCTTGCTGCTGTCAAACAAAGCCTTGAAGCCGCACAGTGGTCTTGGTTCATATCATCATTAAAATGAATAAATACTGTATCAATTTTTTTGCTAAAAATAATCGACTCTATTCGTTGCATTACCGCTGTGTCATATTGCAATGTATTACATGCAATCGGCTCAAACTCAATTTCTTCCACTCCAAGCACTTCGCACGCTTGTTTAGACTGCATTTTACTTGATTTCCCATCAACATGTATATTCATTTGTTTGAAATTAGTTTCGTTATCCGTAAGAGTTAACTTGTATACGTTCAATCCCTCTTTTGACAACTTTGCCATAACACCACCAGCACCCAATTCCGCATCGTCATAATGCGCACCTATTACCAATATATTTTTCATTTGTTTTACCTTTATTGTTTTATCTTTGGATTAAAATAAGCTTCTAAAACGATTAAACGCCTTTTTTAAGGATTTCCAAAAACCATATTTTTTGATAAGAGAAATCGTATCCACCGCGCACCATTCTTCATAAGTAATAGTCCCTCTTTTATCATAATCAATCACGATTCCGTTTTTATCAAAAGTTCCTTGCAACAATTCGTGCTTAATCCATTTACCATTAACAACCCCTGAAAGATATTCCTCGCAAAAATAATCAAAAATGGCAGGGGAATATACTCTATAAACTTCTTCTTTATATTTCCATCTACGCGCTCTTTGTGCCGCACAACCTTCAAAGGCCCAAATCGATTCATGTGGACGCAACCATTTTTTTAATACAGATTTTCTCCAAATTGTTGGAACAAAACAAACCTTGCTCTTATCGTTACCAATAAGCTGTAAATCCATTTCTTCAGAAAGAACATTTTTAATCCCTTTATCACAATTGCTTCTTGTTCCAAAAAATTGAATTTGGGACATTGCAGGATTTTCATCCATTTTATCCAATAATTGTTCCATGAGGTTTGTTTGTACCGTATCTAAAACAAACAAGTCTTCCACCAAGACAAATACATATTCTTCTTCAATACGGTCTAAGACATCTAAAAATCTTCTACTCCAAGTTGTTTTATTCGGTTTTCTCTTCGAATCTAACGTCAAGGTTTGTATTTTGAAATGGTCGTATTGTTTATTGTATTCAATAGTTTCTGTGTTGAGATACACCTTATATGGAATATCTGTCCAATAATTATCCATTAACTTAAAAAAGGGATCCCATACATCAACGTATGAGTCACAACTAGTTACCAATACCGCACAACGATTTGCCTTGTTCATTATCTCCTCCAAATTTACAAATATTATATTTTCTACTACGCTAAACTATTATAACATATAGATTACTTTTTGTCAATACTCCATATTACAGAAATAAACTATTATTTATACAACAAAACCCTCAGGGCAATAACTAAATATACCCCAATTTGTTTTTAATAAATTTCTTCTTATAAATCAAAGGCAATCGCCGTGATATCGTCGGAAAACGTTCCGCCGCTGAAAACGCCAAGCGCCGTGCGTAATTTCCCGATGAAATCTTCCGCCGAACGCGATTGCATCAATACGCTTTCCGTACGCTCGATGCCAAATTGTTCCCCCTTGGCGTTGACACACTCGGTAACCCCATCGGTAACAAGCGCCAAAATATCCCCGTTTTCAAAGGGCAACTGCTTTTCCTCGTACTCGTAATCGGGCATCCACGTAGAAACGGGGGGTGCAGGCGCTTCAATTTCGTTAATCCCAAGCGAATTTTTCAAAAGGATAGGCGCGTTATGCCCTGCGATAGAATACCGCATGGTATTCGTTTTTTTATCGATACGCACCGCCGCCACCGTGATATACGAACGCTCGTCTTGATTGAGTTCGTTAAACTTCAAATTCAACGCAGAAAGCGCTTTTGCCAAATTCGGTTCCTTTTTATCGAAAGCCGCTTTCACGAACGCGGAAAGCATACCTGCCGATATCCCTTTCCCCGAAACGTCGGCAAGAATCCCATAAACTTGTCCGTCAAGTTCGTACACGTCCGGCAAATCGCCGCCCACCCCAAAGCAGGGAATATACATGTACGCGTACGGCACGCCGCAAAGACTTTTGCCTGCCGGTAACAAACGCTGTTGCATGCGTTGCGCGGACAAAAGCTCCCTTTCCATTTCTGTTTGGTAGGTGCCGTCGGCAAGCCCTAAAAACAGTTTCCCTTTTTCGTCCACGGGCAAGATGCGAATACGCACGGATAATTTATCCGTTTGACTGCCGCGTTTGACAGTGGTATGCACCGTTTCCGTCTTTTCCGTTTTTTCTTCTACGGCAGCGCGCATGGTACGCATAAACGCACAGTAACTACACGCCGCGCTTTCGCCGCATTTTCCCTCTTCGCCGCAGCCTACCGCGCGCGCAAGCGAGGATTTGCCTTTATTATTTTGCGCAAAAGCACGTTGAAACGCCGCGTTGGTAAATTTCACGCGGTATTTATCATCGAACACGAATACCCCTTCGGGCAAACGGTTTAACAGTTTTTTCAACGTACTTTGCATCATATTTTTTCTCGTCCTTTACGCCGCTTAAGGGCGATAGAACCGAAGTCCTTTACAAATTTTTGCCTTGAATACAAGCTCTTTATACAATTCCCCGTCCAGTTGCACCGTGCAAGGCTTTGCAGGGGTTACCGTCAGTTCCTCGCAAAGAAAATGCGTGGCATACGGCAGTTCCAACACTTTGCCTTTCATAAGTTTCAAAAAGGCTTTGATAATCTTCCATTTACTACACGGGTCTTCCACAATCAACGCGTTTAATTTGCCGTCCTCGATATCCGCCGCAGGACAAACGCGAATCCCACCGCCTATTTGCGAACCGTTACACGCCGCGCCAATGAGCGCCGTATGTTTTTCCCGTCTTTCCCCGCTGACGAACTCCAATTCATAGCCCTTGAATGCGAATAAACTTCTAATCAAGCTCCACAAATATTTAATCTTGCCTTTCAGCCTACCCTTTTGGCACCGCTCCAAAACGTCCACGTCTATGCCTAAACCAGCAACGTTCATACAGCGCACGCCGCCAACGTCCAAACAATCGGTCGCTTTCGCTTCGCCGTCCAAAATCACAGAAATCGCCGCTTCCACTTCGCAAGGGATTGCCGCCTTATCCGCAAAATCGTTACCCGTTCCCGAGGGAATCAATCCCAAACGACACGAAGATAAATCTTCAATACCGTTGAGTACCTCATGCAAAGTACCGTCGCCGCCAATGACGATAATATCCGTTTCTCCCTCTTTCGTCAAACGGCGCGCAATTTCCGTTGCGTCCCTTTCCCCTTGCGAAAGATGTGTTTGAAAAGAAACGCCGCGCGCGGTAAGAATTTCCTCCGCTTTCGCCAAATTTTTCGCCGCCTTATTTTTCCCTGCTACGGGGTTGGAAATGAGGTGAAATTTCTTCATACGTGTAAATTCCCTTCGCTTTTTCGTAAAAAAGCGATTTTTTCTTATTTCTATTATATAACACTTTGCAAAGAATTGCAATTTATTTTTCTTTTTGATATACTTTTTAATGTAAAATAACGAAAAATTTTTTTCAAAAAGGAAATTATATGCGCCATTTATTGCCAAAATCCCTATTAACGCTTGTCAAAGCCTGTCCTACGCCCTTATACGTCGTAGGCGGTAGCGTGCGCGATTTTTTGGCAAATTTACCCCCAAAAAACAACGCTTGGGATTGGGATATATGCGCGCCTATGCCGGCAGAAACCTTCGTTTCTATCGCTCAACAATGCCGTTTTTCCGTCCTTTCCGTCTACAAGCGCACAGGCACGGTAAAGCTCAAAGATGAATTTGGTTGCGATTACGAATACAGCTGTTTCCGCTCGGATAAATACGTACGGGGCATACATACCCCCATAGAAACGTTCTTCACCGACGATATCACCTTAGACGCGCGCCGTCGGGACTTCACGGCAAACGCCGTCTATTACGATATCGAAAAAGACGCTTTTATCGACCCTTTGAACGGAATTGCCGCGATAAAAGAAAAACGTTTATCAACCGTTGCACCTGCCAATAAGGTGTTTGGCGAGGACGGATTGCGCCTTATGCGCCTTTGTCGCCAAGCGGCTTCTCTTGGCTTTACCCCCGATACGGAGTGCTTAAACGGCGCAAAAGCAAACGCTTCCCTCATCGAAGACATCTCCCCCGAGCGTATTTATACCGAACTTACGTCCATTTTACAAGCAGACGAAAAATACGGTGTAAAAAACGGGCATTACCACGGCTTGAAATTATTGGACGAAATCGGTGTTTTGGAAAGAATTTTACCTCAGCTGCACGCAGGCAAAGGCTTAGTTCAGCGCCCCGATTTTCATAAATACGACGTAATGGAACACTCTTTCCGCGCGGCTATGTACGCACCGAAAAAATGGCGACTTGCCGCACTTTTGCACGACGTAGGAAAACCCTTTTGCGTAAAACGGGACGGAAACGCTTTCGAACACCCCATCGAGGGAGAACGTATCGCAAAAGAAATACTGACGCGCTTAAAAGCCCCCAAACGCACGATAGACGAAACGGCAATGCTGACAAAATTGCACATGTACGATTTTAACTGTCAAACTTCGGAAAACAAGCTCCGTCGCTTTTTCGTGGAAAATTATGAATTATTAGACGCGCTTATTGCCGTCAAACAAGCGGATTACTCCGCCTGCATGGACGACACTTCTCCTGCGCCTACCTGCCTGAAATGGCAGGCATTATTACAAAAAATGCGCACGGAAAAAGTGCCTGTAACGTTAAAACAACTTGCGGTAAACGGCAACGATTTGCTTGCTATCGGTATCCCCCCCAAACGCATTGCGGTAACCTTACAAGCCCTGTTAAAGCACACCGCTGTCAACCCCAAAGACAACGAAAAAACACGCCTTTGCAAATTGGCACTCGGTTTTCAAAAAGAATAAAGAGCAACGAAAACGCCGACAAAAAGTCGGCGTTTTATTGTTTATAACGTTTCCCAGCCAAGGCTACGCTGCAACGCCTTATGCCATTTTTTCAATTTTTCTTCCCGTTCCTCTTCCGTCATATTCGGCGTATACACACAATCCACCTTTTGCAAGGCTTTGAGTTGCGCGCGGTTTTCCCAAACCCCTATGCTTAACCCGGCAAGCGAAGCCACGCCAAGCGCCGTCGATTCGTGCGAGGCAGGCTTGCAAACTTCTACGTCTAAAATATCCGATTGAAACTGCATTAAAAAGCTATCTCTCGATGCGCCGCCGTCCACTTGTAAGCGTTTGAGCGACATACCCGTATCCTTTTGCATAGCGGCAACCAAATCCGCCGATTGATAGGCAATCGATTCCTGTGCGGCGCGGATAATATGTTCCCTTCTCGTGCCGCGCGTCAGCCCAAAAATCGCGCCGCGCGCATACATATCCCAATAGGGCGCGCCGATACCCGTAAAGGCAGGCACGATATATACGCCGCCACAATCGGGCACTTGTTTTGCGTAATATTCCGCATCACTGCTCTTTTCGATAAACCGCATTTCATCACGAAGCCATTGAATAATCGCACCGCCGATAAATACACTACCCTCTAAGGCATATTGCGGCTGTTCTTCCCCCAACGTCGCCGCCACGGTAACAAGCAATCCGTTTTCGCTATTAGGACGCTTTTCCCCTGCGTTCATCAGTAAAAAGCAACCCGTTCCGTACGTGTTTTTCGCCTCGCCTTTTTCATAGCAGGTTTGCCCAAAAAGCGCCGCTTGCTGATCCCCTGCAACCCCGGCAATAGGCACGTCTACCCCATTTAGTTTCGCATAGCCGTATACCTCGCCCGAACTCTTCACTTGCGGAAGCATTGCACGTGGAATATCAAACAAATTTAACAGCTCGTCATCCCAATCCATGGTATTGATATTGAACAGCATACTGCGAGAAGCGTTCGTTCTATCCGTCGCGTGTACCTTTCCCTCGGTAAGCTTCCAAATCAACCACGTATCCACTGTCCCGAAAAGCAATTCGCCTTTTTGCGCGCGTTCTCTCGCACCATCGACGTTATTGAGAATCCAAGCGATTTTACTAGCGGAAAAATACGCGTCGGGGATTAAGCCTGTCTTTTCACGAATACGTTCGCCGTAGCCTTGTTTTTTCAGCTCGTCAATCATATCCGCCGTACGTCTGCATTGCCAAACAATGGCGTTATACACAGGCTTACCTGTTTCTTTTTCCCAAACAATAGTCGTTTCGCGTTGATTGGTAATGCCGATAGCAGCAATATCTTTTACGTCCACGCCGCTTTTTGCAAACGTTTCCATCATAACGCCGTACTGACTAGACCAAATATCCATAGGATCATGTTCTACCCAGCCCTCATGCGGATAAATTTGCGGAAATTCGCGAGCGAGTATCGAAACGATTTTTTGTTGTTCGTCCACGAGCGCAACACGCGAAGACGTTGTGCCTTGATCAAGCGCTAAAATATATTTCATCGCATACCTGCCTGTTTGCTTTTGTTATCAACGTATCAATTATACGACACAAAGAGCATTTTGTCAATAGCGAAAAGAAATTCTTTCCAAGATAGAAATAAAACCGCGTCTTTTAGACGCGGTTTTATCTTCTTAATTTTTTTAACTTACAGCGCAACAACGTTTTTTGCGCGAAGCTTTTCGGGCTTTTCGGGATCCGTCTCGATTTCAAAAGAAACTTTTTGTCCCTCTTTCAACCGTCTGTATCCTTCAGCCTGAATTGCAGAAAAATGTACGAATACGTCATCGCCGCCTTCGTCGTTGGCAATAAAACCGTAGCCTTTTTCCGCGTTGAACCACTTCACCGTACCCTGACTCATTATTCACCCCTCCGAATCCTTTTTTTGCACAGCTCGCGCACTTTCACAAAAGGACACGTTTCGGCTCGGAGCTTTGTGCAGTCTAAAATTATTATAACATACTTTTTTTCCTTTTGCAATACCCTTTTTCAACTTTTTTGGCGGTTTTTTGTATATTTTTCTCATTTTTTCCTTATTTTTTGCTTTTTATAATCAAATAATAGATTTTTTCTTTTCAATGTGTTAT
>JAZRRB010000121.1:0-7990 GCA_045650385.1 Candidatus Scatosoma sp.
GTTTGGACGGTTGTGGTCGGCCTTGCGTTTATCGTGCAGGTATGGCGTATTTACGCCCACGGCGATCAGGCGTTCACGGTAGAACGTATTGCGGAATATTTCCGTCAAATTGCCGTACCCGTGTATATTTGGATTGCGGCGGTGGTAATCGGCGGCGTGTTCTTTTGCATATACCCCGCGCCCAAGACAAAGACAAAACCGTACGTAGAGCTCACGTGCACACTTGCGCGTTTGCGCAAGCGTTTGCCCAAGGACACGGATGAAATGAAAAAGTGGCAAAAACAAAGGCTGATTGCTTACGTTTCTTGCGCCATTATCTTGTTGGCGTGCTGCGCGATATCCCTTGTGTATATGCTTGCCGACGTTAAATTATCGGCAAAGAGCGGTTTTTTTGCGGAACATACGGAAGCGGAACGCATTATTCGCGCACTCGTATGGTTTGTGGCGGCAATCGCTTTGGCGATTGGCACGGGCTATTTCTTGCAAAGTTCGTATAAAAAAGAAATCACGGCGGTGAAAACGGAAATCGCTGAAAACGCGAAAAACGGAGTAAAAGCCACGCAAAGAGAAGAAGAACGGACGGTAAAATCGGTTTTGGCGAAAAAGTTCGCGTTCTTGCACTCAAAATGGTTTGTACTTGGGTTACGTGCGGCGATAGCCGTAACGGCGGTGGTGTTTGTTATTACGGGCATTTTCAACGGTGGCGTGCTTGCCGTTTGGGAAAAGGGCGTAAATATTTGTAAGCAATGTATCGGTATAGGGTAAGGTGCGAAAGATGAAGAAATTTTTTGGAAAAATCAAAAATTGGATAGTCAATCACGTGCCGACAAAACGCAGAATTATTCAGCTGTATGCCGCATTGTTACATAACGCGCACGTGAAAGGCTTTATTACGGGTAAGATGTACCAAGGCAATATCAAAAAACTTTGTATGCCTG
Organism: Candidatus Scatosoma sp.; assembly: GCA_045650385.1. Lineage (GTDB taxonomy): Bacteria > Bacillota > Clostridia > Christensenellales > Borkfalkiaceae > Scatosoma. The sequence continues at coordinate 939 of JAZRRB010000121.1, forward strand.
GGCTTAATTGCTACTCCTGCCCTGGCGCGATTGGCGCGTGCCCGCTTGGCTCGCTCCAAAACGCATTGGCGGCGTCCAACGTTAGAACGCCCACGTACGTGCTCGGTATTTTGGCTTTGTTTGCCTTGATGCTCGGTAGAACGATTTGCGGCTGGCTTTGCCCCGTGGGTTTGGGACAAGATTTGCTGTATAAAATCAAAACGCCGAAAATTAAAAAGAGCAAGGTTACCCGCGCGCTTTCCTATTTGAAATATTTCATTTTAGTGGCGCTTGTGGTAATTATACCCTTGATGTTCACCGTGCCCGGCTTTTGCGAATATATTTGCCCTGCGGGTACGATGGCAGGTATCTTGTCTTTCCCGACAAACGAGGGCTGGCTGGCAACACTCGGTCCGTTCTTTACGTGGAAGTTTATGTTGCTTGTCATCATTATTGTGCTGAGTATCTTTTGTTATCGTACGTTTTGTAGATTTTTGTGTCCGCTTGGCGCGCTGTACGGTTTCTTCAATAAAATAGCCCTTTTGGGTGTAAAATTGGATAAAACCAAGTGTACCGATTGCGGACTTTGCCAAGGCGTTTGCCCGATGGATATCAAGACGGTGGGCGACCACGAGTGTATTCAATGCGGTAAATGTATCTCGGTATGCCCGACAAAGGCGATTGGTTGGAAGGGCTCGAAATTGTTCGTGAAAAAGAACGATTTGGATTTGCCCTTGCAAACGGAGGGAACAAACCTTCTTGGCATGGTGAAACCCAAGCAAGAAGACGTAGAACCGCAAGAAACGGAAAATGCAGTAGAAAATACGCCTTCGGAGGTGGAAACCAATGAAGAAGCTTAAAGATTGGAATTGGTGGAAAATCGGCGCATGGACGTTGGCGAGCGCGGTGGTTGGCAGCGCACTTGTATATTTCAATTTTATCGTGGAGACTCCGCCTGAATCCGAGAACAATCCCAGCGCGGACGGCGGAGTAAATGAATTGAATTTTACGTTAGATACGTTGTATAAGATTGAGGACGGAAAATTTGTTATTGACACGGAAAAGACGTGGTCTATTTCCGATTATAAAGGACAAGTGGTGGTGCTCAATTTCTGGGCGGTATGGTGTCAGCCTTGTAAAGTGGAAATTCCGCATTTCAACGAATTCTATGAGGAGTATAAAGACGAGGGAGTGGAAGTTGTTGTTATCAGTACGGACGTATCCATGACGGCGCAGCAACTCGCGGATAAGGAATTGAACAATCCTAGCGATAACGATTATCAGCAATATTATCATACGTGGAATACGTTTAACTGTTCGTTTGGAAAATACAATATGGATAACGACGTGTTGAAAATGTTTGACAATAGCGGCAGCTTGCCTGTAACGGTAGTGATAGACCGAGAGGGGAACGTTGCGCACGTACAGGCTAGCGACATGTCGTATGAAGAGCTGGAAGAATTGGTAGTACCTTATTTATAAAAGAAAAGCAAAAAAACAAAAAACAAGCCTTTTACAAGGCTTGTTTTTTGTTGTAGAGAAAGAAAAAAACCGAAGCGGGAAATCCGCCTCGGTCTTTTTTTGTTGTAAAGTGATTGCAATTTTTTCGCAATCGTTCCCGTTATTATGCGTTCGCTGCAAATACGAATACAGGGGAAACAGCCGTTTCTTCATCAGCTGCGCCTACTTCGATAATGTACGTCGTACCAACAACTACTTCATACGTCGTGCCTTCTACGGGCGTCATAGGGCTGTCGTTTTCGGGATAGAACGCTTTCACTTCGCCCGTACCGTTAACGGTAAGAGTACCGCTTTGAGTAGCCGTATACGTGAAGTACGCGTTGAGCGTAGCGCCCGACATAGGATTGGTAGGAAGTGCAACGTCCGTAAATACTTCGCCAGCAGCGTCAACTACGTAAGGAGCGCCAAAGCTACCGTCTTCCGTGGGTTCTTCAACGGGAGCTTCCGTGGAGAACGCGAATACGGGGGAGATGGGGCTAGCAGCCATATCTTGTTGACCAATTTCAATCGTGTAGGTCGTGCCAACGACAACTTCATACGTCAAACCGTCTTCGGTAACGGGATCAGCGAAACCACCGTCGGAATAGAAACCGCTGATAGAGTTTACGTTAGAGATAGAAACGTAGCCGCTTTGCGTAGCCGTGTAGGAGAAGTACGCGTTAGCCGTCATACCCGTCATAGGGTTGGTGGGAAGAACAACGTCGGTGAACACTTCGCCTTCGGGTTCAACAACGAAAGGAGCGCCGTAGCTACCGTCTTCCGTAGGTTCTTCTACGGGAGCTTCCGTAGAGAACGAGAATACGGGAGAGATAGGGCTACCTGCAAGGTCTTGTGCGCCGATTTCAATGGAATACGTCGTGCCAGCAACAACCGCGTAGGTCAAGCCGTCAGCCGTAGCGGGTTCAACCATAGCGCCATCTACTTCATAGAAAGCGCCAATGCTATTTACGTTAGAGATAGAAACGTAGCCGCTTTGCGTAGCCGTGTAGGAGAAGTACGCGTTGCTAGTCATACCCGTCATAGGGTTGGAGGGAAGAACAACGTCGGTGAATTCTTCGCCGTTGGGTTCAACAACGAAAGGAGCGCCGTAGCTACCGTCTTCCGTGGGTTCTTCACCAGCGCTTTCCGTAAAGATAAACTCAGGGGAAATAGGGCTACCTGCAAGGTCTTGTACGCCGATTTCAATGATGTACGTCATGCCAGCTACAACATTGAAGGCTGTCGTATCTTCAATATAATCTACTTGACCGTTGTCATTAGAGATGATGCCAGGGTTATTGATATTGCAAATATCTACAATACCGTTAGCAGAAGCAGTGAAGGAGAAGTAGATGGGATAGAATTGTCCCATAAGCATAGAATGCGCGGTAAACGCCAAATCCGTATAAGCTTCACCGTTTGCGTCGATGATATAAGGATTTGCTTGCGAACCGTCTTCCATTGCGGGTTCTTCAGGTTCTTCGTCACCGCCATCAATTTCGCCGTCGTTCGATTTCGTGATGGAAATCATGGTTACTCCATATCCAGACGTAAGGAAGAATGTTTTTTCCGTAGCAGCGTCGTATTCAAACGTATAAGATTGCGTCAACATGAAAGTGTCGGGGTTTTGGTTAAGAGGAATATAGTCTTCTTCACTGTTGTTGCTTTCATAAATAGCAAGCGTAGTGTCGTATGTGTTAAACGTATAGAAGCCAGATTCTTCAGCTTTGAAGGTGATTTCCGTGCGAAGACCTTCGTAAATAGTGATTGCTACAGGACCATTCTTAATGGTGTCAGGTTCCCAATCATCGTTCGTGTCAACCATTTCGTATGCATCTTTGGGGCGTATCGTCTCAATTGTATATGTGATAGTTGTAACGCCTGCATCACTTGCGGTATTAGACATTATGTAGAAAGAAACGGCTTCATTTTCTTGGGTAGTGTTAATGACAAAGTAAGGTTCGCCTCCGTCGGGAGTTGCCGAGAAAGAAACGTTGTCCGCTTTAGCAATGAACGTACCTACGTTTGCAAGGGTTACGTTTACTTTAACCCAAGCATAGTCAAGAATTTCCACTTCGCCGAACATGAAGTCACCATCAAATTCAATGGGGAGAAGTTCCTTGATTATATAGCTTACTTCAACGTCTTCTTCTGGATTTCCGCCATATTCGTATGCTTTTACGTTGATTGTTACGTCGCCTGCTTCCGTTACTTCAAATTGCAACGTGTTCGACCAAGAAGAAGTGTTTTCGTCAATAGCTAAATTATACTCGGGGGATGCAAGGTTGCAACTTGCGATAAGAATGTAGTTACCTGCTGGAAGGTTTACAGTTACAGAGTTTCCTCCATTATAACTATTTTTAACGGTAACTTTGCCTTCAGCTTTGATAGAATTATCTTTTTCCAATGCGTCAACAGGTTCCGTTTCCGTTTGTCCGCAAACAAGGCAGGTGTACGTATATTCGCCTTCTACGCCCACTTGGGGTGCTTTCGTTTCTTCGCCTTCGTCCCAAATGTGATCTTCTTCGCCTACTTTTACGTCGCAATCACATTCATACCAGTGACCGTCCGCATCCTTTTTCAATTCGAACGCGTGCGTGTGAGGAGAAACAACATCTTCTTCAGGTGTTTTTACACCACATTCACATTCGTACCAAATTTTGCCGTTTGCTTGTTTCTTCACAAACGCATGCGAGTGAGGAGCAACAACGTCTTTTTCGGGCGTCTTTGCACCGCATTCACATTCGTACCACGTTTTGGTGTTGGTGTCGTTGTTCTTCACCTTGAAATCATGCGTGTGCGTCGCAGGAATCGCTTCTTCGCCAACTTTCAAATCGCAACCATCGTTCGTGCATTCGTACCACGTATGGGTGTCGTTCGCTTTCTTTTCGAACTTGTGGTCGCAAACCTTGGTTTGGTCACAAGCTACGCCGAACGCCGCCAACATAGCCGTTGCAAGAAGGGAAGACGATACAACCGCCAGCTTCTTAAATTTTGCCATAAAGATACCTCCTAAAATATATAAATATTATTTTTTATCGTACAGATTTTTTTCTAAAAATCCTAAAACCGTATTAAGTAATTATGCTTCGCCGCCTTCGGTGTTGCCGTTATCTTCCGTGTCGCCGTTGTCTTCGTCGTCCGTGTCAATAATAGGTGTTTCCGTAATGGTTAATGTGTATTCACCTGCGGTTAACGACTTGCACTCGACAATAAGTTCGCCTGATATGGTGTCAACCGTTGCGGTAATCGTAACGCTAAACCCGTTGGCGTTCACGCCGTAATTGATGCCTTCGATAAAGGCAATTAAACCTGTATTGCCTTCAAAGGTATAGGACGTGGAATCGGACAAGGAAAGCTTGTAGTACTTGGGAGTCATAGCTTCCAATACAACGGTGTTTTCGCCTACCGATAATTCAATAGGGTTCTTTTCCGAACCGAGTTCTTGTTCTAAGTAATAATAACAAGGGGCAAGCCAATAATCTTGTGCATTTACCGTTACGCCCTCGTCCAAAAGGGGAGGGTTGAGGGAAACGTAAGCGTTGAGGAAATCAAACAGTTCTTGGTTGACAGGGAACATACCGTTTGCGTTTGCGGCGTTCATGTAACAAGACATGGTTTCGTCACCAACAATGGGCAAACCGCCGTTTTCATTGTCTACCAAACCGCCGTTATTCATAATGAAATCGATATAGCTATCGAAAATATAATTGCCGTCTACGTCGGTGTCTATGTGCAAGGTAAGGTTGTCGCCGTCATATTGAATGGAAGATAACGCTTTTCCAAGATAACGGCTGGGCGCAGTGTTTATCGCTACGTAAATTACTTCGCCAGGGTTGTCTTTCGTACCCATGCGGTAGAACCCTTTTGCCGTTTTTTCTTCGCCTGTTACCAAATCGGTAAACGTCATTTCGTAGTTTTCGTCATAGAAATAAGTGGGGTTATCCGTAGCAAGCCAAGGCACTTCCGTTGCAACGAACGATTGCGAGAAATCTTGTGCTTTCCCTACGATTTCTTTGGCTTTGATATTTGTTGTTATACGTTCAGGCTGAGGCAATGCATCGCCTACGCGCACGAAACGTACGTTGATTGTACCATTTGTCGTAGAAGAGATTTTATATGTTGCGCGCCACTCGGCATTGAAATGCCAATCGGAGCAATGCACGTAGGAATATAAAATACCCTTATCCAATTCTTGCGCTGGATGCGTGGTAGGCGCAATATATTGCGCGCTGGCATCACAGCGTTCGATGGTCAAACCTGTTTTCTTCTTTTCAGTAACAAGTGCGTATTGGCCCGCCTGAGAAACAGAGAAGGAATAATATTTCGTTTCACCTGCTTTTAATTCGAGTGTGTAATAGCCTTCGCTTCCTTCATAACGGTTGTATTCACCGCCGTTACCCGAGGTAAACGTGCTGAAAGTAGGTCTTTTATCCCACGCAGGGGGCGCGATATACGGATCTGTATAGGTATACGTGATTTCCGCCCACTCGCTATCCTCATAATCTTTTCCGTTGCTAAGTGCCTTTACAAACAACGTTTGTCCGTCCAAAAGGGTTACGTACAAACCGTCCGTTTCCTTTTCTTTGCCGTTTGCCTCGCGTTTATAAAGGTACTTGGTTGCATTTTCAACTGCCGTCCAACGCGCTACGTTTCCGTCCATCGTTAACGTAGGGGAAGCAAGTTGATTTTCTTTCGTATCACCTTCGTTGTCCGTGTTACCGCCGTCCGTGTTGTCGCCGTCCGTATTGCCGCCATCAGGATTTGCGGGCGTTTTTGCTTCCAAAATAACGGTATATACGCCGTAGCTTTCGAAGATATCTTTTTCGTTTTTGGTTTTATAAGAAGTATCTTCGAGGAAGTCCGTATTGAAGATATAAACGCTTTCAGGGAAGGTGCTTCCGCCGAACGTTACTTTACCGTTTGCATCGGTTGCGTTGGGCATTTTGCAGTTCGCTTTGTTTCCCGTTGCTTTGTCGTATTCACAAATACCGACTTGTATCCCTACAATGGGGTTGCCGTTTGCATCTTTTACGTAAATGACGTATGCGTCGTTGCTCGTTTCGCCGTTACCGCCGTTACCGCTGTCCGTATTACCGCCGTTGCCACCGTTACCGCTGTCTGTATCGTCGTTACCGCTGTCTGTATCGTCGTTACCGTCGTCCGTCGTTCCGTCGTTGGTGTCGCCGTTTTGTTGGGTGTTATCGGTATTGTCGCCGTCCTTATCTCCCCACGCCACCATGGGGGCACAGGGCACGCATAAGGAAAGGGCAAACAATAAAGTTGCTAATTTTTTCCAAGCTTTCATAATTTACCTCCGATTATTGTTGACCGAGGGGTTGATAATAATAGCACATCATTTGCCAAGAATTTTTAATGCCGCCGAAACCGTCGTTTTCCTTGGTGAGTTCCAACATAATGTGCATCAATTCCGCATTAACGGCAATTTTACCGTTTAATTCGTTGTTGTTGAGGGAAGCCATGAAAAGATAGTTCTTCATGATTTCAGAGTAGTCCTTCTTCTCGCCGTTTTCACCATCGAGATAGAAAAGACGTTTTTCTAATTGATAATC
>JAZRRB010000122.1:0-6448 GCA_045650385.1 Candidatus Scatosoma sp.
CTTGTGAAGGTGTATTGGTGGTTGTGGGCTAATAACCGAAAGGAGAAAATAGATGAAAAAACATAAATCAAATAAATTGCTCTTATGGTTATCGACTTTTACGTTGGCTGTTGGTTTTACAGCGGCGGTAGTGCCTTCGTCTTTTGAAGAGGAAGTTTCTACGTCTGCTGAGTCAATGGTAGGCGAAGTAAACGGAACAACGTTTTTTGACGATTTCTCCAGGTACGAATCTTACGGTAATAAAGGCGTTAAGGGAGAGGGTATTAACTTGCGTTCTGGTGCAGGTTGGACCAACGAATATTTTGACGGTGTTGACGGTAGTACCACGGACTTTGGTACGGGGTGTACAAATAAATACGCGTCCATTACAGTGGCGCCTGACGATCCCTCCAACAAAGTATTATACTTGAATACCAATAAAGACGAAAACTCGTTCTTTTACATTACGCCTATGATGAACGGTTCTCAATTGGTATTAAGGAATTACGAAATTTCGTTCCGTTTCATGGTTTTAACTTCTACAAAATCGGAAGATAGGTCAAATGGTGCGCCTTGGTTTGGTACAATTAATAGAAAAGTCAACCAAGGAAGTAAGGGGTATGTACCTAAAGACGGACGATATAATGGTACGTTTAACTTTTCGGCGGCGTTTCGTGCTGGACGAGATGTAAACGAGGCGAATTCGACGCCAAACTACTTCTTTTCTTTTTCGGAATTGAACAAAAACAATACCCCTACGCCTATAGAATTGGAAGGACAAAAAGGAGAGAATGGCAAGCGCGCTGCTTTGGATAATTGCGTATATCCCGCAACGGTATATGACGAGTGGCATGTATATAAGTGTGTTGTAAACGAAGAAACATTTGATATGTATCTTGACGGAAAGCACATGGGTGGGTTTGATATGCCTAATACCTCTGGGTTCAGCGCTGTTAGAAATAACGTAGGATATCTTTCCATTGCACTTTGCGTTGCGGATATTTATGTAGATAACGTTAATATAAGAGAAATTTTACCTGGTCCTGCAATTGATGGTTCTTCCGAATCTTCTATGCGCTTGGATAGGACCAAAGATGAGAATTTCTCGTTTGCCAATACAAAAACGATTACGGCTATCAAAAAAGGAACGGAAGTATTGGCGGCAACGGCGTACGCGTATGATAATGGGAAATTAACTATTAAAAAATCGTATATTGATACGCTTGGCGTTGGCAAACACGTGTTCACTGTAACGGCAAATGATGGCGTAAAAGACTTTGAAATAGACATTACAATCAATGTTTTGCCTGTTCCTGGGGTAGAGGGTGATAGCAATCAAGTTTCGCTACTATCAGGCTCGTCGGCAAAGATAAAACTGAATAATGTTGACAGGGTTGATTCCGTGTTAAAAAATTCTAAGGAAATATCAAGTAAGAATTATAGTTACGACGCAACCACGAAAAACTTAACGTTTACCGACGCATATATTAGTACTCTAACAGTCGGTACACATGAATTTATTGTAAACACAAATAATGAAGAATTTATCTTAAAATTAACGATTCAAGCGAAACCGAAAGTATCTGGAAGTAGCCAACAGGTAGTTTCCCAAGGTCAATCTGTAACGTTTACGTTAGAAAACGTTTCGTCGATTAGCGAAATTTTGTATAATAACGAACCGATTGATGCAACGGATTATTCTTATGAAAATGGAGTTTTAACTTTCAAAGACAGCTACACGCAGAAATTGACAAAAGGGGCGCAAGCACACGTCATCAAAACGTCGGCGGGGGATTTGAAAGTAACGCTTTTCATAACGGTTTCTACGGGCGGCGACGTTGATTACGTCGAAGGCGATTCGACCGTGACGGTTAAATACAACCAAGACGCAGTATTCACCCTTAAAAACGTAGACGCAATTAATTCCATTACTGCGGATACTGAACTTGAAATCGGTGAGGACTATACGTATGACGGCTCTAAATTAACGATTAAATCCTCGTATATTGAAGGTTTAGATGCTGGGGAATATACCTTTATCGTTGATTTAGGCAACGACGACATATTCCAATTAAAAATCAACTATACTCCTGCGGTTATATCAAGTTCAAGTAGTGCAACTGCTACGTTTGAAAAAGATTTGGCTCCAATTGTTAAGTTTACGTTTGATAACGTAGAATCGATTACTTCGATTGTTCGTTTAGAAGAACTTAATAAGGCGCATTATACGTTCACTGACGGAGAATTGTCTTTTGCTTCGAAATATTTGAAAGAATTGCCTTGCGGTGTGAATAAGTTTGTTGTTACGACGGATAATGGTGAGGTAGAAGTTTCGATTATTGTTACGGGCGAAGTAACGTTAAAATTGCTTATTCCTGAAAACTCGAAAGCATCTTTTGCGGAAGGCGAAACGGGGATTAAGACGTTTGAAGAGGGCGAAAATAAAGACGTTGTGGTTAATCTCAGCGGTATTCCTGCAGATGCAACGATAATGATTCAAGTTTCGGAAAATAAAAAACTTTCCAGCGCAGCTTATTCTTACGAGAATAATACGTTAACATTCAAAGGCGATTATATCAAGACGTTATTGGCTGGTACGAAAGAACTTACGCTTGTGGTAACGATTCCAACGACCGATAATACGAGTGATGATACGACCGATACAGGCAGCACGAACAACAAGCCTTCACAAGAGCAAAACACCGAAGAAGAAGGCGGATGCGGAAGCTCGCTTGGCTTTGCCGGTACGATGATGGCTGCGGCGGTTGTCGGCGGTATTGCGATGGCAAGAAAAAAGAAAAGAAAGTAATTCAATAACTTTCAAAAAAGAGTTGTCGAAAGGCAACTCTTTTTTTGTGTGAAAATTATTTTCTTAAAACATACTACGTTGGACAGGCGCATAAGATAACGTATATAGAGCAAGGAGTGTTATTGGTATGCGTTTGTCAAAATTGGTTGAAAAATTGCAAGAAAAAGAGGTGATATTTGCAGGGGAAAGTTGGGAGAGGGATATAGATAATATATGTTTTGATAGTAGAAAAGTTGGCGAAGGTAATTTGTTCTTTTGTTTATCGGGAGGGGCAAACGATGGGCATGCTTATGCGCAAGCCGCAATAAAAAACGGAGCGGTAGCAATTGTTGCGGAAAGAAAATTGGACGTTTCCGTTCCACAAATTATCGTAAAAAATACGCGAAAGGCGTTGGCGATTTTAAGCAGTTGCTTTTATGGCGAGCCTTGCGAACATTTGAAAATTATCGGGATAACGGGTACAAACGGTAAAACGACAACGGCGCATATGTTGGCGAATATTTTCGAGGCGGCAGGGATAAAAACAGGCATTATCGGTACGTTAGGGGTAAAATACGACGGAAAGGAAACCCCATGCGATTTGACGACGCCCGATCCGATTTTTTTACATAAAACGCTTGCTGATATGTTTTTAAGAGGTATTCGTTACGTAGTGATGGAGGTTTCCGCACACGCGTTATATTATTATAAAACGGAGGGTATTGCGTTTGCCGCTTGTATTTTTACCAATTTAACGCAAGACCATTTGGATTTCTTTCCCGATATGCAATCGTATGAAAGGGCGAAAAAACGCTTATTTTTTGAGGATAATTGTTCGCTTGCAATCTTGAACGGTGACGATGAAACGGGGCGAAAATGGGGCGAAGAACGCTTAAAGAGAGAAGATTCCAATCAAGGAACTCTTTTTTATGGAATTAGCGAACCTGCCGATGCGTTTGCCGTATTAAATCGTGAAGATTTAACGGGTAGTGATTGCATTTTTAATATCAACGACGAAATATGTCGCGTGCAATTATCGCTCCCGGGTATACACAACGTTTATAACGCCTTGTCAGCAGCAACGTGTGCGCTTTCGCTCGGGATTGATTTAGGGGCAATCGTGAAAGGGTTATCAAACATAACAAAGGTAGACGGAAGATTGGAAAAAGTAGCTATCTACCAAGACGCAAAAATATTCGTAGATTTTGCGCATACGCCAGACGGATTGGAAAAATCATTGACGACGCTTAGAAAACATTGCAAAGGGCGGTTATATTGTCTGTTTGGCTGTGGTGGCAATAGGGATAAAAGAAAACGCCCCATTATGGGTGAAACGGTGGCTAAAAATAGCGATTTTGCAATTCTTACGTCCGATAACCCAAGGTATGAAGATCCATTGGATATCATTTCAGATATTGAAAAAGGATATCGTTTGCTCTCGTGGAAATACGTAATTGTTCCGGATAGAGAACGCGCGATAGAATACGCGATTGAACGTTTAGAGGGTGGTGACGTATTGCTTGTGGCAGGGAAAGGCGGCGAGCGGTTTCAAGAGATTATGGGTATAAAATACGATTTCAACGACAATGATATTATTGCAAAAATTATAAAACGGAAAGAAATTACTTCCATTTAATCGTTTTGGACGGGCAAGTATGAAAATTTGTTTATTGAGCATGTTGACGGCGTTCTTTGTGTCGTTGATATTTTGTAAAATCCTAATACCGTTATTGCGGAAATGGAAAGCAGGACAAAATATATTATCCTACGTAAAAGAACATAAAAGCAAAAGCGGCACACCGACCATGGGTGGCATCGCGTTTATATCTGCGGCGGTGCTTGTCGGTGCATTGTTTATCAAAAAGGACATCGGCGTAATTTTATCTATCATTGTGGCGCTTGCCTATATGTTTGTGGGGATATTGGACGACGTATTAAAGAAAAAACACAAGGAAAATTTAGGGCTTAAAGCATGGCAAAAATTTGCCTTTCAAACGCTTGTCGCACTCCTGGTAGGGGCATTTTGTTTGAAAAACGAATTGACCGAATGGTACGTACCATTTACTAAAAATCGTATAGATTTGGGTTGGTGGATATTTCCGCTGATACTGTTTGTCTTTCTGTCAACCGTAAATGCGGTGAATTTGACGGACGGATTGGACGGACTCGCCGCAGGGGTAAGCGTTCCTTTTTTTGTGGGAATTGGTATTTTGATACTCATAGAAGGGGAATCGGAGGGGTATGCGGTTCTCAATTTTGCGATAAGCGGCGCGCTTTTGGCGTATTTGATATTTAATAGTGCGCCTGCTTCCGTTTTTATGGGAGATACCGGCTCGTTGGCTCTTGGCGGTTTTGCCGCTTGTAATGCTTGTTTTTCGGGAAACGCTTTTTATATTGCCCTCATCGGTTTTCCTTTCGTTCTTTCCGTCATATCCGTCGTAGTACAAGTCATATATTATAAAGTAACGGGCGGTAAAAGAGTTTTTTTAATGTCGCCTATTCATCATCATTTCCAGCAAAAAGGGTATTCCGAAACAAAGATAGCGTATACGTATTCGGCTGTTACGATAATGCTTGCGCTTGCGTGTATCCTTTCGCTGCTATGATAAACGGGAGGGAATATGTATTTAAGACGACAATCGTTTTTTGTTTTAGGATTATCAAAGTCAGGGATTTCCGCGACGGAATTTTTGTTATCCAAAGGTGCGCAGACGTATATCTATGACGACTTGGATAGCGCAAAAGTGCAAGAAAATTTGCAATTACTTACGGAAAAAGGGGCAAAACGTGTTTCCAAAGACACGCTGACGCAAACGGCGGAACGCTGCGACGTACTTGTTTTAAGCCCTGGGATTCCCATTGACCATCCTCTTGCGGTATCGTTTAAGAGAGCGGGAAAAGCGGTGGTGGGAGAAACGGAGCTTGCCGCACGGTATATGCGTTGTCCCATTATCGCGGTGACGGGCACGAACGGCAAAACAACGACCGTTTCCTTGATAGAACAAATGCTAATAAACGGCGGATATGACGCAAAAGCTTGTGGGAATATCGGTACACCGCTACTTTCGTTTACGTCCTTAGGTGAAGAAGCCGTTGCCGTGGCGGAAATTTCCAGCTTTCAAATGGAAACACTCAATTCACTTTGTCCGCACGTAGCGGTTGTTTTGAACGTAACGGAAGATCATCTAAATCGGCATTATACCATGGAAAATTATGCGTTTTTGAAGGCAAAGCTTTTGAAAAACAGTTCGGGTGCGGAATACGCCGTTCTAAATTATGACGACCGCATAGTACGTTCTTTTGCTGAAAAAACAAAAGCGAAAGTGCTTTGGTTTTCTATAAGAGAGCGCGTGCATGGCGCATATTACGAAAACGGGGATTTGTATTTTGGCGAGGAGAAAATAATTGGGGGCAAGGAATTGTTCGCCTCGGGTTTACATAACGTACAAAACGCTTTGGCAACGATAGCCGTCGCAAAGATTATGGGGATAAAAAACGAGCAAATCGCCAAAAGCCTGCGGGAATTTCGAGGGATTAAACATCGCATAGAAACTATCGGCAAAGTAGACGGCGTAACGTACGTAGACGATTCTAAGGGTACGAACGTCGACGCAACTACGCACGCATTACAAGCGGTAAAAGGCGAAAAAATCCAAGTCGGAGGCCAAGCGGTCTTAGGAA
>JAZRRB010000123.1:0-5045 GCA_045650385.1 Candidatus Scatosoma sp.
GTGCTTGGCATCGACATCAAAGGCTTGCTTGCTGGTGCAGCGTATATGGATAATCTTTGCCGTTTCCCCTCTATGCGTAAAAACCCAAGTCGGAGGCCAAGGCGGTCTTAGGAAGACAAGACCTGATAACAACTCCTTGGCTCACAGAACGACATGGCTACGATCCGACTTGTGCTTGGCATCGACATCAAAGGCTTGCTTGCTGGTGCAGCGTATATGGATAATCTTTGCCGTTTCCCCTCTATGCGTAAAAACCCTGCGCTTATGTGCGCAACCCTCCAAATCGCCGCGATGGAACAAGGCAAAAACGTCGGCGTTATGATGCCCTATTCGGACAATCTTAAATTTATTGCAGACTGGTATTGCCAACTTTGGGCAGAATCGCTCGGCAAAAACGTCACCCTTGACGGTACGCCTTGCAACGTCGGTCAAACCCCCGTTAAATCGCTCGGCGTTACAGATCAACACTCGCAAGTGCAACTTTACACCGAAGGTCCTTACGACAAAGTAGTTACCTTCCTTTCCTTGAAAAAATACGGTTGCGAAATGCCTATCCCTCACGGCTGCGAAAGTATCCCCGACGTAGCGTTCCTCGGCGGACATACGATGGAAGAACTCATCCAAGCGGAAAACGCGGCAACGGCATACGCTTTGACGAAAGCAGGACGTATGAACTATACGCTTTGGATTCCCGAACTCAACGCGTTCACACTTGGTCAGCTTTTGTTCCTCTTCGAATTACAAACGGCATACGCAGGCGCGATGCTCAACATCGACACCTTCAATCAACCGGGCGTAGAAGAAGGCAAGAAAGCGAGGTTTGCACTCCTTGGCAAAGCAGGATACGCGGAAAAGAAAAAGGAACTTGATTCCTTGCCCGCAAAGGACGAAAATTGCATTATCTAATCGGTTAAACGTGCGTTAAACGCATACCTGCCGTCCCCGAAACGTTTTTTCGGGGACGGTTTTTTCGTAGGTATAAAACGCTGACGTTTCGGCTATACTGAAAAAAGCAAACGTTTTCACGAAAACGGACGGATTTACATAAGATATAGTGAGGAGTTCGTTCGGTTTTCAAATGAGGTAAAGTTATGAACGTCAAACGCGGAGAATTGTATTACGCCGATTTATCCCCCGTCGTGGGTAGCGAACAGGGGGGAATCCGCCCCGTCCTCGTCGTGCAAAACGACGTAGGCAATAAAAATTCCCCCACAGGGGTTGCCGCCGCCGACACCCGCAAAAACAACAAGGCAAAACTGCCCACCCATATCGAACTCCCCCCTGCCTTTGGGCTTGCCAAAGAAAGCGTTATCCTCCTCGAACAAATCCGAACGCTGGATAAACGCCGCTTAAAAGAGCGGATTGGCGAACTGCCGCCCTCCACCATGCACCGCGTCAATCGCGCCATTTTAATAAGCCTCGGTTTCCCCGTCGATACCGTGGATTCCGTCAACGACCGTCTTGATTAAAAGACGGTTTTTTTCGGCATATCCCCCCTCAATACCGCCTAAAAAGTCAATTTCCGTGGCGACTTTTCCTCTATAATAGAGAAAATTACGTCAAGGAGCTTTTTATGCAATTTTATAAACGGACGGATGTTTTTCAAATATCCCTCTACTTACTTTTTACTGCTTGTATGTTATTTTTGCGGTTTGTCGGAAACTCTTTCGAGCCGTTTTCCCTCGCGCTTGCCTATGCGTTGCCTTACGCAGGATTAGCGCCCGTCCCCACCGCCGCGGCGTTTTTCATCACTTCTTGTTTTGGACAAGGCATTTTTGAAGTTCTGCTTGCCTTGGGACAAGCCGTGCTGCTTTGCGTTTCCTTTATCATACATAATAAACTGCAATATTCGCAAAAGATAAAAACCGTATTTTTGCCGCTGGTTGCCCTCACGCTTTCCCTCGCAGGGTTCGTGGCGTTTTCCCCTTTTGAAGCGTATCCGCTGCCCTTTTCCTTTACTCTTGGGAAAACGGCGCAAAAGATATTGATTGCCGCCTTTATCTTCCTGCTTTTCGCCGTGTTTTCCGTCGCGCTCAGCGCATTGATTAAAAAATGCTTAAAATGCCGCTTAAAAACGGAAGAATTGGTGTTTGGGGTGGTTTTTTTCGTGTTTATAGGCCTTGGAATCAATCGCCTGCTTGGCTTAAACGCGTACATGGGGGTGGCATTTTTTACGTTACTTGTCTTTGCCTTCGTCACGAAAGATACCAGCGCGTTTTTATGCGCTTTCGTGTTATCCTTGCCTCCAACGCTGATTTACGGATTTTCTATGGGGCGTTTCTTCGTGTACACCGTTGCCTGCACGTTATTTTCAAAAACAGGACGACTGCCCTCCGCATGCGCGCTCCTTGCCGTATTCTTTATTTACGCGTATATCGACGGCGTGTATCATTTCCCTGCGCCGCAACTTGTACAATCGCTATTTTCCGCGCTTCTGCCTACCCTGTTATTCGTCCTATTGCCCACGCCCTTGATAAGAAGCATTGAAAACAAACTAATCTTTTATCGGGAAAAACACCTTTCGCGCGTTGCCATCAACCGCAACCGTTTTGCCGTGGGGAAACAGCTTTTCGAAATCGCTTCCGTCTTTCGGGATATTGAAACTACGTTCACTTCCCTTAGCTCTAACGAGGCGGAATCGGGCGCAAAAGAATATATCCGCGCTTGCGTAATCGAAGAATCTTGCAAAAGTTGTCCTCAGCTACGCATTTGTACGAGAAAAGAAGCACTTAACGAAATTGAAAAACTCGTTAACGTCGGTTGTTTGAAAGGCAAAACCAGCCTTATCGACGTACCCAAACGGCTTTCGGATACGTGCATTAACCAAAGCAATCTTTTATATGCCGTCAATAGGCATTTAAGCGACTACCGCAAATACATGACGGAAACGGAAAACGCCGCCTCGGGACGAGCCTTACTTGCAGGGCAGGCGCAGGGCGTCAGCGAAATACTGCGCAATCTTGCCCTGGAACAAAGCGAACCGCTACGTATCTATACCGACAAAGAACGTGCGCTGTCTATCGCCCTATTAAAAGCCGGTATTATTTGTTCGGAAGTGCTCGTATACGGCGACGAACAAAACCCCACCCTATCATTGATTACGTTTGGACGTGCGGACGTAAAAAAAATCGCGCGCATTTGCGGCGAATTGTTTCAAGTTCCCATGATGATTTCCGAACGAATCACCCTTTCACAGGATAAGTATTGTTGCATTTTACGGAAAAAGCCACGCTTTGACGCGGCTTTTGGGGTGGCGAGCGCGAAAAAATCAGGCGAAACGGCAAGCGGGGATACGCACTCGGTTATCCGCATTGACGAAAGGACGTTTATGGTTGCCCTTTCCGACGGCATGGGCAGCGGCGAATACGCCAAACGCATTTCCGAAAGCACGATTTCGCTGTTAGAAAGTTTTTACCGTGCGAAAATGCCCTCAGAAACGGTGCTTTCCACCATCAATAAGCTGCTCACTTTTAATAAGGAAGAATCGTTTGCATGCGTGGATATCGGTATCGTGCATTTGGACGAAGGCAGAGCGGACGTCGTTAAAATAGGCTCGCCCGTGGGATTTATCCTTTCGGGAAACACAGTAAAAGTGTTGGAAGGCGGCAGCTTGCCGCTTGGCATACTCGATTCGCTTCACCCCGACGCATCTTCGTACGAATTACAGGAAAACGACGTATTATTATTTTTAAGCGACGGTATCACAGGCGCGTTCGGTTCTACCAGCGATTTATACGAAACATTGAAAACCGTGCCTATCCATAACCCACAAGAACTCGCTGATACTCTATTACAACGGGCAACGCAAGCATACGGCGGTATCGCCAAAGACGATATGACGGCGGTTGCCGTGCGGTTGTTCAAAAACATTACCGCCGCGTAACCCCCTACACGTAGCGAATAAAAAGCTCGCCAATAATCGTTTCGCGCAAAAAAATGGCAAAAAAAACACAATCCCCCCTCTTTTTCAAGAGGAGGAATTGCGTTAAAAAGAAATGGTTTATTGGTTGTTGTTCTTTTCGTTCAACTTCGCAATCTTCTTATCCTTTCTCGCTTGCGCTTTCATTTCTTTCGTTACGATACGAGCAGCATCGATACGAGCGCGCATTTCTTGAGGTGTAGGAGGAACGAATGCGGAGCCTTCTGCATTTTCTTCGATTACTTCGTAGCCTTCGTCTCTTTCCAAAATCGTAGCTTCCGTTTCGCCGTCGAACATGTGGATATGTTTAGCGTCGAAAGCAAGCTCGATAACGTCTTTAAGCGAAACAACTGCACGGCTGGAAATCTTAGCGATCATTTGCGTGGAGCTGTCAACAATCGAGCTTTCTTTGTCTTCGAAGTCAAGTTCGCAATAGATTTGCGTTTCTGCACCGAGTTTTTCAATAACTTCGATACGAGCCTTGATAACGGTATCAGGGGAAGCTTTCAAGAACGCTTCGTCTTGGTGAATATCTTCGGGACGTACGCCAAGCGTAATCTTCTTGCCGGTATCAAGATATTCGTTGATGTTCTTAATTCTTGCAGCAACTTCCTTAGGAAGAAGGATTTTGTTACCGCCAACGAATTCTACGTATACTTTACCCTTGGAAGAAGTAAGCGTGGATTCCTTGAAGAAGTTCATTTGAGGCGTACCGATGAAGCTAGCAACGAAAAGGTTGATAGGATAATCGTACAAGTTTTGAGGGGTATCTACTTGTTGCATGAAACCCTCTTTCATAACAACGATACGCGTACCCATCGTCATAGCTTCGATTTGGTCGTGGGTAACGTACAAGAAAGTAGTAGCCAAACGAGCGTGCAACTTGGAAATTTCCGTTCTCATCGACGCACGGAGTTTTGCGTCCAAGTTACTCAAAGGTTCGTCCAAAAGGAATACTTTGGGTTCACGAACGATGGTACGACCAAGCGCAACACGTTGTCTTTGACCACCGGACAATGCCTTGGGTTTTCTGGAAAGGTAATCGGTGATACCAAGGATTTCAGCAGCTGCTTTCACCTTTTGGTCGATGATTTCCTTGGGTACTTTACGAAGTTTCAAACCGAAC
>JAZRRB010000124.1:0-1938 GCA_045650385.1 Candidatus Scatosoma sp.
GTTGCTTTCCTCTCTTTTGGCAGTAAGTACGGTAACGGTGTCTTTTTGCGCCAACTTATGTATGGTGCAAGATAAAGTCACGGGGGCGAGAAACGATTTTGACGTGTCGCCCGTAAAACCCCGTTCCATCGCGCTTGGGTATTATCTTTCGACGGCGATAAACGGCTTGATTATCGGGTTTGCCGCTACGGCATTGGGGCTTATCTATTTGGCAATAACAGGCTGGTATCTCTCGATTTTGGACGTACTCGCTTTGTTTGGGGACGTCATATTGCTCGTGGCGTTTGGTACGGCGCTCTCTTCGCTTATTTGCTATCCGCTTACTTCGCAAGGACAGCTTTCGGCGGTGGGCACGATTGTCAGCGCAGGCTACGGTTTTGTGTGCGGCGCGTATATGCCTATTTCCTCTTTTTCCAGCGGAATTAGAAACGTTATGTCGTTCTTCCCGGGTACGTACGGAACTTCCCTTTTGCGCAATCACGCCCTTGGCGGCGCGTTTGACGAAGTGGCGGCGCAAGGGTATCCTTCCGAAGTGGTGGAGGGGCTGAGAAATATGTCCGATTCCAATTTCTATTTCTTTGAAAATCAAGTGGCGACATGGCAAATGTATTTGGTTTTGATTGGTTCGACGTTGCTGCTCGTGGGGGGATATTTGCTCTTGTACATGGTAAAGTCGAAACGTGGAAAAAAGAAAAAGACGGAGAAGAAAAACGTCGATTCTTCTACGAAAAGCGAGTGAAAAAAGGGTGAATAATCAAAAAAATACCAAAAATGGTAAAAAAACGCTTGCCAAAAATGGAAAAAACGGCTATCATATTGTTATGACGAAGAGGGTGCAGGAGTGCGCCCGTTAAAAGGAGAATAGACATGTATAATAGAGTGGCTAATTTGTTGGAGGGTACGGAACAAAGTGCATCCCCTTGGGGCATGTACATTTTAATCGGTGTGTTCGTATTGCTTTTCGTAGGTATGATGGTACTCAACCGCCGTACGCAAAAGAAAAGACAAGTAGAAACGGAAAATATGCTCAATGCAATCAAGCCCGGTAACAAGGTAAAGACGATTGGCGGTATCTGCGGCGTCGTTGTAGAAGTTTGTCCCGAAGATAATACGTTCGTATTGGAAACGGGTACGGAAGCAAGCGGCAAATCGTATATCAAATTCGATAAGCAAGCGGTATATCAAACGGATGCTGTACCTACGCCCATTGCACCCGTAGAAGCTGCGCCCGCAGTAGAAGAAACGCCTGCGGAAGAACCTTTCGAAGAAACGGTAGAAGCAAAAGAAGAATCCGTGGAAGAAGTAAAGGAAGAAACGCAAGAATAAGCGTTTGACAAGCATAAAAGGAAAACACCTTCGCATACGATAATGCGGAGGTGCTTTTTTATGCGAAATGAAACGAGTTATGGAAACGGTTTTTTTCAAATCATCAAAGGGGTAATCATCGCGCTGGCGTTATCGATTATATGGAGCGTAGTATTTGCAAATATTTTGCGCTTTACGTCCGTTTCGGATAGGGTGATTTATCCTGTTAACCAAACGGTAAAAGTGCTGGCGGTATGTATCGGGGCGTTTGTATCCGTGCGCGGTGAAAAGGGGTTTGTGAAAGGGATGGCGATAGGCTTGCTCTTTTCGGCGCTTTCGTATCTTACCTTTTCGGCGCTTGGTGGGGATTTTTCTCTGTCGTGGTTGATTATCGTAGAGTTGTTATTATCCGCTTTTGCAGGGGTGATATGCGGTGCGCTCGCCGTGAACTTGAAAAAAAGTGCTTAAAAATAGGGAAAGTTCTTATAATCGCTTGCAATTTGGAAAAAAGTGTATTATAATAATAGCATAAAATTCATTAGCAATAGGAGAAAAATTATGATCAAGACGATTGCGAAACCCGCTGAAAAGAAAACGACGGCTTGCGGCGAATGCAGAAGCACCTGCCAATCC
>JAZRRB010000125.1:0-1804 GCA_045650385.1 Candidatus Scatosoma sp.
TGTTTTGCCCTTTGGGCAACTCTTGACAGAGTGTCTCAGGACTACGCGTCCTGCACCTCGCAAGGGACTATGCCCCTTGACTCCTCGTTTACAACTTCGTTACACCCAAGCGTTAACGAAAGATAGAAAAATTCGCCAGCGGAGGCTCTCCGCTTAATACGCGCGTGCGTAAATGATTACGTGTTCCGCTTTTTTACCGCATACCGCGCACGTTTCCGCGCTTTCGCCCTCGGCAAATACGCGCGCCGTTGCGCCCGTTTCTTCCTTTATCTTGTCCTCGCATGCGCGGCAACCGCACCAACCGGCTTTTACAAAGTTACCACCGTCTACACCGTCCAAAATGCCTTTCATGTCGTCCGCGTAAACAATTCGGCTATCTCTACGCTTTCTTGCCGCTCCCAACATATCCTTTTGCACGTTTGCAAGCAATGCTTTTACGCTATCCGCCGCGTTTTCCAAAGCATATTCCGCCTTTTCACAGGTATCACGTCTTGCACAAATCATTTTCCCTGCTTCGATATCACGAGGTCCAAGCTCAATACGCACGGGAACACCTTTCATTTCCCATTCGTTAAACTTCCAACCAGGGCTATTATCCGTCGCATCAAGCGTTACACGGATACCGCTTTCTTCCAATTCCTTTTTCAATGCTTCGCAAGCTTCCACTACGCCGGGTTTTCTTGCGGCGATAGGCACGATAACGCATTGGATAGGCGCAACGACAGGCGGGAATACCAAACCTCTTTCGTCGCCGTGCGTCATAATGATTGCACCAATCAAACGGGTGGACACGCCAAACGACGTCGTGTATGCCGTTTGCAAGCTACCTTCTGCGCCTTGGTATTCGATATTGAACGCCTTAGCAAAGTTTTGACCTAAATAGTGGGACGTACCCGATTGCAAGCTCTTCCCGTCGCGCATCATTGCTTCCATGGTATACGTAGCTACTGCGCCTGCAAAACGTTCTTTTTCCGTCTTTCTACCCGTGAGCACAGGGATAGCCAAGCACGTTTCCATAAATTCTTTATACAAATTCAACATCGCAAGCGTGAATTCTTCCGCTTCTTCCGCCGTTACGTGCGCGGTGTGACCTTCGTGCCACAAAAATTCGCTCGTTCTAAGGAAAGGACGCGTCGTCTTTTCCCAACGCATAACGTTACACCATTGATTGACCTTTAAGGGCAAATCACGATACGATTGTACCCATTTCGACATCATCGTGCCGATAATCGTTTCCGACGTGGGACGGATTGCCAAAGGCTCGGAAAGCTCTTCCCCGCCTGCATGCGTTACTACCGCCACTTCGGGTGCAAAACCCTCTACGTGTTCCGCTTCTTTTGTGAAATAACTCATGGGGATAAGCAAAGGGAAATACGCGTTTTGAACGCCTTGTTTTGCAAAGCGCGCGTTGAGTTCCTTTTGAATATTTTCCCAAATCGCATAACCGTAAGGACGGATAACCATCGTACCTTTTACCGGACCGTAGTCAACAAGTTTCGTTTTTAATACTACGTCGGTATACCACTGCGGGAAATCCGCGTTGATATCAGCAATTTGTTCTACAAATTGATTTTCTTTCGCCATAAAACACCTCTACCCCTTTTCGGAGTTATTTTTACTTTTTTCGAAAATTCACCCCTCGGCATCACCGAGGGGTGAAAAGCCTATTCGGCTTTTACTCACTCTTTACGTACGTCTTAAATTTACGGAGCTGGAATACCTTATCGCATGCAGGACAACGATGATAAGGAGAAACGTCCTTTACCATCAACGCAAGTCGGAGGCCAAGCGGTCTTAGGAAGAC
>JAZRRB010000126.1:0-10169 GCA_045650385.1 Candidatus Scatosoma sp.
CAGACACCGCTTGTTATTCCTCGCTCGCCATTGCGCTTATCAATTTCTTGCCTGCATATCCCTTGGACGGGGGCAGGATTTTACGCGCCGCGCTTGCGCGCGCCTTTTCCAAACGCTGTGTGGAAACCGCCAAAGCGGAACGCAAAGCCGCCAAAATTTGCACCGTCGTTTCTCTTGTGCTTGCCTTTTTGGCTTTGATAATATTTATCCTAAGCATTTTCCGTAAAACGCCCAACCTTTCCCTTTTGCCGTTCGCGTCCTTTTTGTTTGTCGGGGTTATCGGGAACAAAAACAGTCCTGCCGCTTATGAAAAAATCGATTTTTCTTGCAGCGATGCGATAAAAAAGGGAGTGGAACTGCGCCGCGTCGCCGTGTCCGAGCATTGTCCCGTCAAAAACGTGCTTAAATATATCGCGCCCGGCAGCTATCTCGTTTTAGAAGTGTACGACGACAACGAAAAAAAGCGGTTTGAACTGCCGCAAAACGAGTTATCCGAATATTTTCAACGCGCACCCTCGCCGTATGCAACGCTTGGTGAATTATTTTTGTATAAAAATGCAAAAACGTTATAATTTCCACATGTTTTTTGTATAGTGCGATACAAAACTTCTTGCAAAACGGCAAAAGCTATGATATACTTATACGGTACGATTTAGACCGCACGGCTCGGGCGAAATTTTCGTTTTGCGGGAACCAATACACAAAAAAGGAAACTGCAAATGAAAAAACAATGGTTTTTCGACCGCTATTGCGGACAACAATTCGCCGCGCTTTTAGAGGATAATAAGCTCGTGGAATTTGCCGTTGAAATGGAAGAGAGTGGCAACGTCGTGGGTAACGTATACAAAGGCGTGGTTACCAACGTGCTTTCGGGCATGAACGCCGTGTTCGTGTCCTGCGGATTGGATAAAAATTGCTATCTTTCCATGGAAGAAACGTATACCGACTATACCAAATACGACGGAACGTCCGTTTCCACGGCAACCAAACCACTCGATTTGAAAGTGGGCGACGAACTTATTGTGCAAGTTACCAAACCGCCGCGCGGAAACAAGGGCGCAAAAGTAACGACGCACCTTTCCTTTGTGGGCAGACGGCTTATTTATCTTCCCTGCACCGATTTCCTCGGCATTTCCCGTAAAATCACGGACGAAAAACAGCGGGAAGAATTGTTAAAAACAGCCGACCAAATGCGGCAGGGCAACACAAACGAAGGGTTTATCGTGCGTACGCAAGCGCCGTTTGCCACCAAAGAACAACTGCAAAAAGAAGCGGATTATCTTAAAAAACTGTACGCGGAAATGCAAAAACGCGCGCAAAACGCACCCGTGGGCACTATTTTGTATCAGGACGAAGAACTCCCCGTGCGCACCTTACGCGACACGTTCGGCGAGAACGTAACTATACACGTGGGCGATGAAGAACTGTATCAAAAATTACGTGCTTTAATTGCGCTCCGCGACGATATTCCCAAAGAAAATCTCATGAAACACGGCGGCCCTCGCGCCATGATGCGCCAATATGGCATTTCGTCCATTGTCTACGACGCGGTAAAACCGCGCGTTCCCTTGGAAAACGGCGCATACCTCGTTATCGACCACACGGAAGCCATGACGGTTATCGACGTCAATACGGGTAGTTATATCGGAAAAGATAACTTAGAGGACACCGTTTTTGCCGTCAACTTGGAAGCGGCAAAGGAAATTGCACGCCAAGTGCGCCTGCGCAATATCGGCGGCATCGTCGTTGTCGACTTTATCGATATGGCAGACGAAGAACACCGTATCACCGTTACCGAAACGCTGAAAAATTACCTTGCCGATGATAAAGCAAAATGCAACGTTTTACCCATGAGCGAGTTTTGTATCGTACAATTTACGCGAAAAATGGTAGGGTTGCCCGTTTTGTCCTTTATGGTAAAAGGATGTCCCCATTGCACGGGCATTGGTTACGTCCACGAAGATATTTTCGTGCTTACAAGACTTCGCTCCGATTTGCTCGATTGCTTTGCCGAGGGGTATACCACCGCTATCGTGGATTTGAACGAAGGAATCTATCAAAAAATCGTACGCGAAAAGACGTTCGCCAAAGAACTTGTAGGGCGTTGGAAAGAGAAAACCATTTATTTCGTGCCGCATAAGACGTATAAAGAGGATTATTTCACCATCCGCGGCGAAAAAGACAGCAACGCACGTCTGCCCGAAAAGGCGGTATTATTAAATTACCCTGATACAGGTACGAGGTGAAAATAAAAACGCGCACCCATGTACGCGTTGAAATAAAAGAAAAACACGGCAATCGCCGTGTTTTTGTTTTTTAAGCCGATTGTTTATACACAAGTCGAGGGGAAACGCCGCCCGTCAAGCACTCTTTGGTGATAACCACCTCTTCGATGTTTTCTTCGGAAGGAATTTTATACATCACTTCCGTCATCACGCTTTCGATAATCGTACGAAGCCCACGCGCGCCCGTCTTTAAGCGGATTGCCGTTTGTGCAATCTCGCGCACGGCGTCCTCTTCCACCGTCAATTTTACGCCGTCAAATCCAATAAGCTTTTGATACTGTTTGATAATCGCGTTCTTCGGTTCGGTAAGAATTTTCACGAGTGCCTCTTCGCCAAGCGGATCGAGGTTGACAACGATAGGAAGTCTGCCCACAAATTCGGGGATAAGCCCGAACTTCGTCAAATCCTGCGGTTTCACGTCGTCGAGGATACTGTAATCCACTTCGTTTGCGCCCAAACGCACTTTGCCGCCAAACCCAAGCGTCGTATCGTCCTTTCTCGAAGATACGATTTTGTCAAGCCCTACGAACGCACCGCCGCAAATAAAGAGGATATTCGTGGTGTCGATACGCAAGCACTCTTGATTGGGGTGTTTTCTGCCGCCTTGGGGGGGTACGCTTGCCGTCGTGCTTTCGATGATTTTGAGAAGCGCTTGTTGTACGCCCTCGCCCGACACATCGCGCGTAATCGACACGTTTTCGCCCTTACGGGAAATTTTATCGATTTCGTCGATATAGATAATGCCGCGCCCAGCGCGTTCCACGTCGTAATCGGCGTTTTGGATGAGTTTCAAAAGAATATTTTCCACGTCCTCACCCACGTAACCTGCTTCGGTGAGCGTGGTAGCGTCCGCCGTCGCAAAGGGCACGTTCAAGATTTTTGCAAGCGTTTTTGCAAGCAACGTTTTACCGCTACCCGTAGGGCCTAACAATAGTACGTTGCTCTTTTCAATTTCTACGCCGTCGTCGTCCTTTTTCGCGCCGGAAAGCGCGTTAATGCGCTTGTAATGGTTATATACAGCAACGGAAAGCACGCGTTTTGCTTTATCCTGCCCAACGATGTATTGGTCGAGTTCCGCCTTAATTTCCGCCGGTTTTTTTAAGGGAATATCCTTTTGCGGTTCTTTTTCGTTTTCCCATTCTTCCACCATGGATTTACAAATATCCACGCACTCGTCGCAAATACACGCGCCGTCAGGCCCCGTAATTAAGCGCCGCGTTTCTTCCTTGGGTTTTCCACAAAACGAACAATGTTGATTTTTATTTGCCATTAAAATCGCTCCAATTTAATATGATATATAATATGCGTAATATATTTAACGCGTCAATAATATATACCCCTTTCCAAACGTTTTTAATCGCTACTTTCCCGTTTGGAAAAAGACCGCGCAAAACCTTGAAAAGTTTTGCGCGTTTTTCGTATATTTTCGCTTTGGATTATCTTCTGACGAACACTCTATCGATAAGCCCGTACGCGCGAGCCTCTTCCGCCGACATATAATTATCCCTGTCGGTGTCGCGTTCAATCGTGGCAATGTCCCTGCCCGTGTTTTCCGCGAGAATTCTGTTGAGTTTCGCTTTCGTGCGAAGAATATGTTCCGCCTGAATTTTAATATCGCTTGCTTGACCTTGCGCGCCGCCGAGGGGTTGATGAATCATAATCTCGGAATTGGGCAACGCGTAACGTTTTCCACGCGCGCCGCTCGATAAAAGGAAAGCGCCCATGGACGCAGCCAAACCGATACAAATGGTGGATACGTCGCATTTGATATAGTTCATCGTATCGTAAATTGCCATACCTGCGGATACCGAACCGCCGGGGGAATTGATATACAAACTGATATCTTTGGTAGGATCTTTGCCTTCGAGATAGATAAGCTGCGCAACGACGGTGTTTGCTACTGCGTCGTTGATTTCGCCGCTTAAAAAGATAATTCTATCGTCGAGCAATCTCGAATATAAGTCGTACGTGCGTTCGCCCGAAGAGGTGCGTTCGACAACGTAAGGCACCATTACGTTTTTCGTTTCCATAATTTCTTTCCTTTACTTTTTGCAATCGCGCTAAAACGATTAGTCTTTATACATTTCGTTATTAGCCTTCAAGAAATCGAAGAGCTTGGTGATAACGATATCGTTGCGGATATAATCGAATTGACGAGGATCCATACCTTTCTTGTATTCTTCTACGTCTTTTTCAACCATCTTCGCTTGGTCAGCCACTTTCGCGTTCACTTCTTCTTCCGTCGCTTCAATCGCTTCGTCTTTAATAATTTGCGAAATGATAAGTTGGCTCGTAACGTTCTTCTTTGCTTGTTCTTCGTAGTTCTTTCTGAAATCCGCTTCGCTCACTTTGAGGAAATCGAGATAATCAGCAAGCTTCAAGCCTTGATACATAAGTTGATATTCGAACTTTTGCATAAGGGAATCGATTTCTCTATCGATCATCGCTTGGGGAATTTCCACTTCCGTATTCGCCGCAATTGCTTCGAGGATGCTGTTTTCCGTAGCGTCGTTAGAACGTCTGTCCGCTTGTTGTTGCAATCTTTCCTTCGTCTTTGCCTTGTACGCTTCTACGCTTTCGCTGCCCGTTGCGTCTTTGATGAATTCGTCGTTGAGTTCAGGAAGTTCTTTTGCTTGCAAGCTGTTAAGCGTAACTGCAAATACCGCCGCTTTACCCTTCAAGTTTTCCGCTTGATAGTTTTCGGGGAAGGTAACGTTTACGTCTTTCTTGTCGCCGATGTTCATGCCGATAACTTGATCTTCAAAGCCGGGGATGAATTGACCGCTGCCAAGCGTCAAATCAAAGCCTTCCGCTTCGCCGCCGTCGAATTTTACGCCGTCAACCGTACCAACGAAATCGATATTCGCGATATCGCCGTTTTGTGCTGCTCTGCCTTCCACGGGCACTTTGCGTGCGTTTCTGTCAAGCAAACGGTTGATTTCCGCATCCATTTCTTCGTCCGTAACATTATACGCGAATTCCTTAATTTTCATACCCTTGTAGGAAGAAATTTTCACTTCGGGTTTTACAGGCACAACCGCTACGAGCGTTACGCCTTCTTCCGAGAAATCTTCTACCGATACGTCGGGATCGCCAACTACCGTGAATTTCTTTTCGCACTTGCCGATAACGTCGCCGTAGTTATCCCCGAAAAGGATATTGAGCGCGTCTTCGTAGAATACGCCTTTGCCGTAAACGTTTTCAATAACGTTCTTGGGCGCTTTGCCTTTACGGAAACCGTTTACGCTGAACTTGTTTCTCGTTTTAAGATACGCTTGCGTTTGCGCAGCCTTAAATTCTTCCGCGTCGAATTTAAGCGTGATTTTTACCGTGCTTTTTTCGCTTGCTTTGGTGGTGTACTTCATAATACTTTTTCTCCTGCTATATATTGCTGTTTTTTATTTTGTCTATTTTTTGCATGACGGAAAACTACGTTTTCGGTTTTGCTCATTACATTTTATCATATTTGTCAAAGAAAATAAAGCGTTTTTCAATCGTTTTTATTTACAATTTCTTAATTTTAGGGTATAATTTAAGAAAAGAAACGTTCTCGTCGACGGTTTTTGACAAATTTCCCGCCGCGAAGAACAAAAACGATTTTTCACAGGGGAATAGTATGCCACAGGACGCTTTTCATATCCGCCGCAGCGCAAAAGAACTGAATACCTTTCTCGTCGGCGGTAAAATTAACCGTATCTCGCAGGTAAATAAAGACGAACTCACCTTTATTATATACACCGGAAAAACGACGGTTAAACTTATTTTGAGCGCAAATGCGTCCAACGCACGCGTTTGTTTATCGGCAACGGAAAAAGAACCGCTTGCCGTTGCGCCCAATTTTTGTATGCTCCTTCGAAAACATTTGCAAAACGCGGAAATCCTCGCTGTTCGTCAACATGAATTTGAACGGATTATCGAAATCGATTTGCATTGCACCACCGATTTTTCGGAAAGTAACCGCACCCTCGTTTGCGAACTGATGGGCAAATACTCGAATATCGTTTTGGTGGAAAAGGGGATTGTGCTCGGCGCACTCAAAACCACCGCGCTTATGGACGATACGCATAGAATTTTATTCGCAGGCGCAAAGTATGCATACCCTGCGCCGCAAGATAAAGTATCACCCTTTGATGGCGAGGGTATTTACACGCGTTTGAAAAACTTTATGGCAAATAGGAAAGAAGGGTTGGACAGGGAAACACTCGCGCAATTCGTCTTTGAAACGGTGTCGGGTTTGGCTCTTCCCACCGCAAGAGAACTCGTTTTGCACGCGGAGAAAGAAAATGGTGCGCTTGCCCTTTGTTTATCCCCCTCGGCAAAAGCGCCGCTGTGGAAATTTATCGGGGATTTTTGCTTAAATACGCCCTCTAACCCCCATATATGTATCGATAAGGGCGTGATTAGCGACTTTTTTGCCTTCGAAATTGAGGGCGGTAAACCCATGCCTTCCCTTTGCAAAGCGCAGGACGAATTTTACACCAAACGCGAGAATAAAAAGAGTTTTGACGATAAAAAACGCCGTTTGGAAAGCGGCGTAAAAACACTCGTGAAAAAGACGAGCAAACGCTTGCAGGAAACGGCGGAAAAATTACGCGAAGCGGAAAAAGCGGACGAAAATCGTATTAAGGGCGAACTGTTGACGGCAAATTTATA
Source organism: Candidatus Scatosoma sp. (assembly GCA_045650385.1). Taxonomy (GTDB): domain Bacteria; phylum Bacillota; class Clostridia; order Christensenellales; family Borkfalkiaceae; genus Scatosoma. The sequence continues at coordinate 6,939 of JAZRRB010000126.1, forward strand.
CGCCATGGAAAAAGGCTTGCGCTCTATCGAACTCGTCAATTGGTATGACGAAGAGGGCGGCAAGCTTAAAATCACGCTCGACCCCCTGCTTTCCCCTGCCAAAAACGCGCAAAAATATTTCAAGATATACAATAAACAAAAACGCGCGAGAGAAATTTTGTTACCCATGCAAAAAGCGGACGAAGAGGAACTTTCCTACGCCGAGAGTATCGCTTCGTCTATCGCCCTTTCGGAAACGGACGAAGACTTAAAGGAAATCGAAACGGAGCTTTTAGAAGCAGGGCTTCTGCGCGCCCCCAAACAAACGATAAAAAAGAATAAAAAAGAAATGCCCGTACCTTTTAGAGAGTACGAGCATAACGGCAAAAAAATTCTCGTTGGACGGAACAATTTACAAAACGAGCGTTTATTAAAACTCGCCTCCCCCGACGATATATGGTTACACGTACAAAAATACCACTCTTCGCACGTAATTATCCTTGTAGAAGGGGGGCAGGTATGCGATGAAACGATTTTATACGCCGCTAAGCTTTGCGCGTATTATTCTGAGGCGCAAGGGGGCGATAAGATACCCGTGGATTATTGCAAACGCAAATTTGTCAAAAAGCCCAAGGGCGGAAAAGCGGGCTTTGTGACGTATACCGATTATAAGACGGTGTTGGTTATGCCGAAAATAGAGTGAAGTTTTCCGCATTGCGGAAAACTTCACTTGATTTATCATATTTCACTTTTGCCTATAAGGCGAAAACCTCACCCAATTACAAATATTCCTTCCACGTCTTTTCAAAGCGTTCTTCGGCGGCAATCATCTCGTCCAAAAGCTGTAAAATATCGTCCGCGCCCTCTACGCACGTTTCACTTTGCGATTTTCTAAGGGCGGTTATCCCCATTACCGTGCCTTGTAACATCATATCCGCAATGTGCGCACGGGAGTTGTCCATCATCGAATTCATCTTGATAGAACCCCACATCATCATCTTTTTGAAAGGGTTGGGTTCTTTCAATTCCAAGCCCTTGTCTTTGGCAAGCATAGCGGCTCTTGAAGAGAATTTCTCGTATTCTTCGTGCTGAATAGAGAGTTCGTTTTTCACTTCTTCGTCCTCCACTTGAGGGAGAATATTGGCAATCGATTGCAAGGCAAGCTGGGCGTTGCGGTAAATTTCGGAGAGTATCTCTTCCGTTTGTTTGAAATCTTTATCTTCCATTTTTTCGCTCCTTTACGCGTTTTCCACAGTTTACCGCTTTTGCGTGGGAAAAATACCTTTTTTGACGGAAATTTTTCAATTTTTTAAGAAAATAAAAGAAAAAACGCTTGACGGCGGTTTGCTAAATATGATATAGTAATATCCGAGCCGATAGAAACGGGCTTTTTTAAGTCGCCATTTTTTTCGAAAAAGGCGCGCCTTGGATATTCTTCGAGACTGGAAAGAGGAGGTAAAAATTGTATGTACGCTATCATCGATAACGGAAATAAGCAATACAAAGTTGCGGAAGGCGACGTAGTACGCATGGAAAAACTTGCGGCAAACGAAGGCGACTCCGTAGAATTCAAAGTGCTTATGGTTTCCGACGAGAACGGTATCAAAGCTGGCGCGGAAGTAGCATCCGCTAAGGTTACGGCAACGGTTGTTAAGCAAGACAAAGCGAAAAAGATCATCGTCTTCAAGTATAAAGCTAAGAAGAACGAGCGTAAAAAGCAAGGTCACAGACAACCTTTCACCGCAGTTAAAGTAGAAAAAATCGAACTTTAATTGCAACTACCCTATAAAGGGGCAACAAATACTTGAATTAAGGAGAAAGAAAAATGATTTTTATTCGTTTATTCGCTCATAAGAAAGGTACCGGTTCTTCCCACAACGGCAGAGACAGCGAAGCGAAGCGTCTTGGCACGAAGCGTAGCGACGGCCAAAGCGTTCTTGCTGGCAACATCCTTGTACGTCAACGTGGTACGAAAATCCATCCGGGCGCAAACGTAGGTATCGGCAAAGACGACACGCTTTTCGCGCTTGTAGACGGTGTGGTACGTTACGAAAGAATGGGCAAAGACAAGAAAAAAGCCAGCGTATATCCCGTAGCGGATGCGCAATAATTAAATTGCTTTTATACAGGGAACGGAAAACCGTTCCCTGTTTTTTTTGTCTTTTCCCTTTATCTATTTTACTTTTCTAAAAAATAAGCGTATAATAATAGTATGAGCCACGAAGAATTACAGCAAAAAGAATATCCCGACGCCGTCAAGGAAAACGAAACGTCGGAAGAAAAGGTAAAACGCACCAAACGAGGGGTGTTTTTTATCCTGCTCTCTGCGTTCTTCTTTGCGCTCATGGGTTTATTCGTGCGGCTTGCAGGGGATTTGCCCACCTTTCAAAAATGTTTCTTCCGCAACGCGATTGCGGCAGTCGTCGCCTTTGCCATGCTTTGCAAAAGCCGTTCTTTCAAAATACAAAAAGGCTGTTTGCCCGCCCTTTTCGCGCGCTCGATTGCAGGGACGGTGGGGATTGTGTGCAATTTCTACGCCATCGACCATTTAACCGTTGCCGACGCGTCTATTTTGAATAAGCTTTCCCCCTTTTTCGCCATCCTCTTTTCCGCACTTATCCTGCGTGAAAAAGCAGGTTGGAAAAATTGGGTGCTTATCGCCGTCGCTTTCTTTGGCGCGCTGTTCGTGGTGAAACCCACCTTCTCGATAGAACACACCGCGCCTGCCCTTATCGGCGTACTGGGCGGATTGGGCGCAGGGCTTGCCTATACCTTTGTCCATTATCTTGGCGGCAAAGGGGAACGCACCGCCATGATTGTTTTCTTCTTCTCCGCCTTTTCCTGTATCGCCGTCCTGCCTATGACGATTATTCAATGGCAACCCATGCTACTTATGCAGGTGGTATTTTTGCTTTTGGCGGGGCTTTGTGCCAGCGCCGCGCAGTTTTCCATCACCACCGCCTATTCGTGTGCGCCGGCAAGGGAAATTTCCGTATTCGATTATTCGCAAGTGCTGTTTTCCGCGATGCTTGGCATTATCGTGCTTTGGGAATTCCCCGATTATTTAAGCGTTATCGGTTACGTCATCATTATCGGCGCGGCGGTTGTCAAATATTTACTTTCTTTGCGCGATTATAAAAAACAACAAAAATGAGCAGGGCAGGTATGCGTTGAAATAAAACGACAGTACCATGTACGCATTGAAAATTTCATTACGTAAAGGAAAAACGCCATGTTTTTCCTTTTTTCTTT
>JAZRRB010000127.1:0-1685 GCA_045650385.1 Candidatus Scatosoma sp.
TCTAAATATTTACGAACCTGAGAGAACGTTTCGGGCGCAGTGAAAATCTCGTACACGTCGTCGCTCGTTACTACGTCGTCCGCGCCTGCTTCGAGCGCGTATTCCGTTATGGTATCTTCGTCAAGTTCTACCGTTCTTTCAATGACGATATAGCCCTTATTATCAAAATTATACGATACGCAACCGTTTTGACCGAGCTGACCGCCGTGTTTACCCAAAATCGCGCGCACGTCGCCTGCCGTACGGTTAATGTTGTCCGTAAGCGTTACGATGATTACCGCCGAACCAGCGATACCGTAGCCCTCGTAGGTAAGTTCCTTATAATCCGCGCCGTTCATTTCGCCCGAAGCTTTTTTGATACTGCGTTGAATATTGTCGTTAGGCATGTTTGCCGCTTTTGCCTTTGCGATAATATCGGCGAGTTTGCTGTTCGTTTCAGGGTTGGGGTTGCTCTTTGCCGCCACTGCGATTTCTCTGCCGAGCTTGGTGAAAATTCTTCCCTTTGCCGCGTCAGCCTTGCCTTTTTTTGCTTGTATGTTGTGCCATTTGCTATGTCCTGACATAATAATACGCTCCTTATAATCTATTACTTAACCGCCGAAAAAACGTCTTTTTTCAGCAAATACATCAAAATCCCTGCGGAAACCGCCGCATTAAGGCTTTCTTGGCTATCGGACATTGGTATTTTTACCGTATGCGTAGCCTTTTCTCTTGCAAGAGAAGAAACACCGTTCGCTTCGTTCCCTATCACCAGCGCAAATTCCCTCGGCGCATGGAAGGAAAAGACGTTTTCCCCACCCATGTCCGCGACGAGTATCGCTATATTCGACAAAACGGATATAATCTCCTCGCGTTTGCCTTGATACAGCTTGGTGAAAAAGATACCGCTCATGCTTGCCCGTACTGCCTTAGGCGAAAACGGATCGGCACAATCTTCCGCAAGATAAATTTCGTTATAGCCTGCGGCATTGGCGCTACGGATAATCGCCCCGACGTTGCCAGGATCGGACACGCCGTCTAAAAACAAGCAACTGCCTTGCGGTTTTTCCATGCCGTTTTGAGGGATTTTTACCCGACAAAGCACGCCTTGCGGCGTCTTTTCGTCCGATAAAAGACGAAAAACGTCGTCGGAAACGCATATCGTTTCCATGGAAGAAAATTCCGCATACGCTTCACTTTTATAAAAACTTTCAGCAACGATTATTTTTTCCACCTCAAAGCCGCTTTTCAAGCACTCGCGTACCATCTTTGCGCCCTCGACGAGGAAAAGCCCCGTTTGCTTTCTGCCTTTTTTATCTTTGAGCGTTGCCGTTTCTTTGATAAAGGGATTGTTTTTTGACGTTAAAATCATTGTATCTAAAAATGTGAAAAAAGCCTTTTACCAAATAAAAGGCTTTTTCGTTCAATTATTTCGCTGCTTTTGCTTTTTCAACGAGTTGCGCAAATGCTGCTGCATCGTTTACCGCCAAATCCGCAAGAACTTTTCTGTTGAGATTGATACCAGCAACGGAAAGGCCGTGCATGAATTTGCTGTAAGAAATACCGTTGATTCTTGCCGCTGCGTTGATTCTCGTAATCCAAAGACGACGGAAATCTCTCTTTCTTCTTCTTCTGCCGATGAACGCATAGTTCCAGGACTTCATTACGGCTTCTCTTGCAATTCTGTAAGACTTGCTCTTGTTACC
>JAZRRB010000128.1:0-7359 GCA_045650385.1 Candidatus Scatosoma sp.
CGTAGAGAGCATTTCTATGACGTATTGGCAAACGAATCCCCAAATCTTTATCATTTACGGTGGTCTTGTGTTCGGCTTCTTTGCAGGCGTGTTCTGTTTTTCTAAACTGCTTACAAAATTGCTCGCCAACCATAGAAATACTTCGTACACCTTTATTTTCGGGCTTTCCATCGGCTCTATTTTGGCGATGTTTTGCAATAGCGATATCATGGAAGTGTACTATTCTTGGAAAACGGCAACGACGGGCAATATTGTCTTTAACGCGATTTTAGGCGTAGCGTTGTTTGCGCTTGGTACAATCGGTGCATATATGCTCGTTCGCTATCAACGCAAAAAAGACGCGGAAAAAGCGGCGGAAGAAATGCAATCGGCAAGCATCGAAAAGACCGAGCAAGAAGAAACGCTCACGAGCGCAGAATCGCAAGCATGAGCGTGTTTGTAAAGTGTTGGGAAAAGCTTGTCCGTGCCAGCGGAAAGCACGGTTATACGTGTGATGGGTGCGGAGAAGAACTCTTCGATTATCCCACCCATCGGCTTTGCGTTGAGTGTGAAAAGCGCATAGAATACAACGACGGAAAGACTTGTCCTAAATGTGGACGAAAAATTCTTTCGGACGGGGTATGTACGACTTGTAAAAGCGTTTTGCCCTCGTTCACCTGCGCTGTTTCGCCGTTTGTCTATCGCGCGGATACAGCCTCGCTTGTCAATCGAATAAAGAACGGAGACCGCCGCCTTGCCTTTTATTTTGCCGAGCAAATGACGGCGGCGTTTTTACACCGTTTTCCTAACCTCAAAGAGGAAGAACTGCTTCTCGTTCCCGTGCCGTTGACGGAGAAAAAGCGCCGTGAGAGGGGGTATAACCAAGCGGAAACGCTTGTCACGTGCTTTGCCGATTGTTTGATAGAACAGGGGATTGCCGTAACGGTAGATACCGCCGTTTTGCAAAAGAAAAAGGACGAACAACAGCAAAAACATTTAGGCGTTTTAGAAAGAACGCAAAACGCCGTGGGTACGTACCACTTGCATAAACGTAAGGTATGCAAAGAGAGAACAATCCTTTTGATAGACGATATTTTAACGACGGGCGCAACGGGTAGCGCCTGCGCGAAACTCATGCTCCACGCAGGGGCAAAATCGGTGATACTCGTCACCGTGGCTTCCCTGCCCGAACGCAAATAACGTTAGACAAACCGCCTCGCTTCGATGTAAAACGACCAGCGTGAGGCGGTCATTTTTTCTATACGGGCATAATCGGACGCGGTGTGTAAAATGTAATTATCCCCAAGATAAATCGCCACGTGTCCCACCCGTTCTACCCCCGAAAGGTGCTGACGGCTTTCGTTGGTGAAATAAATGCAATCCCCGCGTTTCAGTTCGTTTTTGGGGACGAACTTCCCTTGTTTTACCTGTGTGCGCGTGGTGACGTCCAGCTTTTTGTTCGCGCCTTTATAGAATACGTATTGCACGAGTGAGGAACAATCGAATTTTTGCGCGTTAAACCCGGCGAGAAGATTGCCCTTACCGTCATGAAAACGCACTGCGCCGTAAACGTAGGGTACGCCGAGTAACTTATACCCCTCGTTCAAGATATTTTCCACGTCTTTATCCGCCTTGTCCAAGGAAAGCAGCGCCGCATACGAGGTGGATAAATATACTTCCTTGCCGCGATAGTACGTCTTGTACCAATTCCCGGATTGTTGTACAACGGCATAGATTTCGCCTTTCTTTGCGCTGCCAACGATGCCATACGACGTGCCTGCGCCTAAGCGCAAATTTACGCTGCTGCCCGTGCAACGTATGTATTGCGCTTTCTTGACGACAGGGGCGACGACGGGGACGTCTGCTTCGGGTTTTTCCTCTGTGGTCGGGCCGCTTAAATTTCCGTTTTCAGGGTTTTGAGGGGTTTCCGGCTCGAGGGGCGTTTCCAAAGCAGGGGGCAACGTTTCTTCCTCTTCGTTGGAACAAGCGGCAAGCGATAAAGTAGGGATAAGCAACGTACTTGCCAAAGCAAGCGTAGCCAAAGTGTTTCTTTTCTTCATAAAAATTCTCCTTTTGTAAACTGATTTTTTGCGATTCGTTTCCCGTGAAACAAAAAAGGGATACGGCGCAATTTACCTACTCAGTATACAGGGCAGGAAAAAGAAAGCGCAAGAAAAACGTTGCCGCCAAAAAATGCCGTTTTTTCCAAAATCGGACATAAAAAGCAAACGCTGTCAAAAAAGCGTGCATTTTTGCCAAAATACGGAAAAGCAGTCAAAATTTTTTATGTCGTATCCTTGCGCTCGCTTGCCAATTTTCGTCGGTTGTGATATAATACAAACGTAAAGGAACGAAAGGTAAGATTATGCAAAAGTTTTTAACAGACGTACATACCCACTCGAAATATTCTATGGACGGAAAATCGGAACTGAGCGAAATGTTACAAACCGCCATGGAAAAGGGGATTGCTTTTTACGGCGTGTCCGAGCATTTCGATTACGACGTGTATTTATTCCGCGGCGGGCCTTTGGGTACGGACGCGGAGGAATATTTCCACGGCGCACGGCATTTGCAGGAGGATTACGAGGGCTGTATGAACGTACTCGTCGGGGCGGAAATGGGCTATTCCGACGAGAAAATAGTGCAGGCGTTTTATCAGGGGATACAAGAAAAATACCGTCCCGATTTCGTAGTGAATAGCGTGCATGCGTTAAACGGCGACGATTATTATCATTTGAACCCCTTTTACACGGTAAATGACAAGGGCGAAAGAGTTTTGCGCGAGAAAAAAGAGGTATATAAGGAGTATTTGAAGCTTGTCCGTCACAGCTTGGACGCACCGTACGATTACGATATCGTAGGGCATTTTGGGTACGTCACCCGTTACGCGCCGTATGAGGATAAAGAGATGAAGTATGCCGATTACGCAGAGGAAATCGACGATATTTTGACAACGATTATCCGTAAGGGAAAAATTTTGGAGTTGAACTCGTCGCGTAGTAACGGAATCTTTTTACCCGCGAGAGAGTGGTTGGAAAGATATTACGCATTGGGCGGAAGGAAAGTTTCGTACGGTTCGGATGCGCACATTGTCGATTCGGTGGCGCACGATAGAGATAAGGCGGTGGCAATTCTTAAAGAAATCGGGTTTACGCATATTACCGTGCCGTGCAAGGGCGAGTATGTAAAGGTGGAATTATAAAATGTCGCAGTTAGATATATTAAAACTCATGCAACAGCTGGGCGAAGAAACGGACATTGCCGATTTTACGCCCGACGAATTGCAAGCATTGCTCGATGAAATGCGTAGTAGCGGCGAACCGCTCCCTTTGACGGCGGAAGCGTTCAAAGAAAAGTATTTTGCCTATTATGACGACGTAAAGGATAAATCGTTGAAGAAACAGGATTGGTAGAAAAAATGAGAAGGAAGAAAACGTATAAATGTTTGATATTTGATGCGGACCACACGTTGCTTGATTACGTCGCGGACGAGTATGCGGCATTTGAACGGGTGTATAAAAAAATCGGTATGCCGATAGCGGAAGTCTTGTTGGAGGACAGCCGCCGTTTTTCGGAAGAAACGTGGACGGAAGCAGGTTTGTACGACGTGGACGATCCGTTGGTGCAGGCGACTTATCATAAGGTATATCGCGAGCACGTATCGGGGATATTTGATAAAATTTTTGAAAAATACGGCAATCCCACGTCGGTAACATCGGCAAAAGCCGGCGAACTGTTTTTAGAAGAGTTGCAGGAGAAAGGACACGTATTGGGGAACGCGAAAAATTTGGTGGAAGAACTTTCGAAAAACTATACCGTTTGTATCGCGACAAACGGGCTTTCTAATATTCAACGGGGTAGATTGGCGGACTTTGAAAAATTTGCCAAAATTTACGTTTCCGAAGAGTTTGGGTGTATCAAACCGTTGCCTGCCTTTTTCAGACAATTGTTGAGAAGTTCGAGAGTATCGAAAAAGCATTGTTTGATGATAGGCGATTCTTTGCGTTCGGACATAGCAGGGGCGAACGCGGTGGGAATCGTGGGTTGTTGGTTCAATCCCGAACGGCGTGAAAACACTTCGGGGATACCCACTGATTTCGAGATTTCCGATTTGGAGCATTTGAAAAAAATTTTGGAAAAATAAAAGCGTCCCATAGAGAGCTTTAATAAACATGATATTATTGTGATTTTAAGAGAGCATAAAAAAGCCCACGGTTAGAAATCGTGGGCTTTTTCTATATTGTTTATTCTTCAAAATCATTAAAATATTCTTTATCAAAAAACTCTGATAACGTGATACCAGCACCTTGACAAAAGGATTTAATCGTTGATACTTTGGAACATTTTGTCCTGCCCTTAATCAAGTCGTAAATGGCTGAGGGTGATTTTCCGCCGTTTAAGGATGCACCGCAGATATTTATATTTTTCTCTTTACAAATTTCTTCGATTCTTTTAATTATTGCGTCATTAATATTCATATACACACCTTCGTGGGGTTCCTTATAGGTATTCCACGAAATTATTATATGAATTATTAAAAATATTATCTCGTGGAGTTCCACGATATTGACTTTTTTGCGTATTTTTGATATGATTATTTACGGAGTTCCACGAAATACGGAGAAAATATGCGAGTTTGCTTTATAGGTCATAGGATTATTGAAAGAACGGAAAAACTTATGGTTTCATTAAAAGAAACCATTGTGGCGCTTATAAATAATGGTGTGGATACTTTCTTATTTGGCAGTAGGAGTAATTTTGACGATTTATCATGGGAAGTTGTTACCGAACTTAAAAAGAAATATCCTTTTATTAAAAGAGTATATGTTAGGTCGATGTATCAATGCATAGACAAATCTTATGAGGAGTATCTGCTTAAATCTTATGAAGAAACGTATTTTCCAGCAAAAATAGAAAATGCGGGTAAATATTCTTATGTTGAACGAAATTATGAAATGATTAACAATTCTACGTATTGCGTATTTTATTACAATGAAAAGTATATTCCGCTGATAAAACATCTACCTAAACATAACACAACATTGTCGTCAAGAGGTAATAGCGGAACTAAAATCGCCTATGAATATGCCATTAAAAAGAAGAAAAAAATCATTAATTTATATAAGTTGTCGAATTTTTAATAAAAAATTAAATATTTTGCAAGGCAAAAAAGAAAAAACTAACAAAATGTTTTGTTAGTTTTTTCTTTTATAAAAATTTTTATTGAATACGAGGCAATGCGCTTTTTGCGTGTAAGATAATTAAGCCAAAGCCTTGATAAGTCCCAAAGCGCCTTGAACGATAAAGAAGATACCGCCGATAACCCAAAGCCAAGAAGAGTTCAAAAAGAGCAATACGGCGATTGCCACAATAACAACCGCTTCCAACAAGGAAAACAGTTTGGAAAGGAAGGAGGCTTTCTTTTTGAAACCCTTAAACGCTTCGATAATTTGCAACACGCCGTAGATAAGAAGCACGGCAGCAAGCACGTAACGGGCAATATCCACAAGCACCCAGCCGAACACGAAAACGGCAACACCAAGGATTGCTTTGATGATGCAAGGTACCCATTGTTTTTGGAAAAGGTCGATAACCGCTACGATTAAAAGTGCCACCCCGAACACCGTCATTGCAATACGAAGGGATTCTCCTTTCAAAACGATGAAAATAACGCCGAGTGCAATCATAACGATTGCCATCAGCAACGCATTAGAATCAATAGAATTTTTCTTTTTCTTTTGTGCCATAATAAAAACTCCTTTATAAAGATATTGACATTATACAAGATTTTTTCCAATTTGTCAATAAAAGGGCAAGAAAAAACTCGCCGATAAGGCGAGTGGTTTTTCTTTTGGGTTATTCTGCAAGGAACAGATTTCCTTTCAAAATCAAGTAGATGAAGTCCGCAACAACGAGAACCCACGTCCAACCGATGAACAAGAATACCAAGAACACAACGATGTGAATAGGTTCTTTCGTTCTAAGCGCAACGGACAATCTTACAAGCGCTTCTACAACCCAGCCAACTACAGGGATGAGCATGAGAATTGCTTTTACAAGCGTCGTTTGGGAATTAAACCATTTATCAAAAGTCATAACCAACCTCCTAAAAAATTTATTTAAGCTTTCGCTTACTATTCTATATTAATTATACACCCAAGAAATGCGTATTGTCAATAATTTTCAAAAAAATGTTTACAAAAAAACAAAAAAATTACTATTTTTTCTCTTCCTCGGTATTTTTCGTTTCCTCTTGCGTTTGTAAAGAATTTTTATTTTTTGCCTGTTCTATTTCCACTTGCGTTTTACAAATTTTCATAAAGACAAAGAATAAAATGGCTAAAAACCCGAAGAACGCGCCCCAGCCCCAATCGACCAGCGCACCTACGGGCACAACCGCCGCTACACAAAGCGCGGAAATGATAGTCAGCGTTATTTGTAATATTAAAAACATAAAATCCCCTTTAATAGTATGGCTTTATATTTATATTATATATATTGTAACACGCGCGCGTGTAAAAGTCAACGAAAAAGGGGGAGAGAGCGGTGGATTAAGGTAAGAAAACCCCTAAATTCGCCCCGAAAAAACACGTCAAAAAAAAGAAAAAAATTTTTCAAAAAAGTTAAAAAAAGTGCGAAAAAATGCTTGACAATGGCAAAAGCTTTGTGGTATGATATACAAGCTGTCGCCAAGAAGGGGACGGAACCGAACTGAATTGTTCGGGTAAAGAAGATTAAAAACAGAATAAGAAAGAAATGAGAAATAAATTTGTGACAAACAAGCAAATAAGTAATTTCCGTTAATTTCAAACAAGAACTACTTGAAAAAGTAACCTTGAAAGCAAGTCAGCAAAGAGATAACAAAAAACAAGTTAGAGCCGTTGTTGCTTGGAAACAAGTAACGACTTTAAACAATTAAACTTAAGAGTTTGATTCTGGCTCAGGATGAACGCTGGCGGCATGCTTAACACATGCAAGTCGAACGAACCAATTCTTCGGGATTGGTGAGTGGCGGACGGGTGAGTAACGCGTGAGCAACCTGCCTGTATCAGGGGAATAACAGTTGGAAACGACTGCTAATACCGCATAAGACCACGAGGGGGCATCCCCTTGAGGTAAAAGATTGTATCGGATATGGATGAGCTCGCGTCCCATTAGGTAGTTGGTAGGGTAACGGCCTACCAAGCCGACGATGGGTAGCCGACCTGAGAGGGTGATCGGCCACATTGGAACTGAGAGACGGTCCAGACTCCTACGGGAGGCAGCAGTGGGGAATATTGGGCAATGGAGGCAACTCTGACCCAGCAATGCCGCGTGAGTGAAGAAGGTTTTCGGATTGTAAAGCTCTTTAAGTGGGGACGAAGAAAGTGACTGTACCCA
>JAZRRB010000129.1:0-6622 GCA_045650385.1 Candidatus Scatosoma sp.
GCGGCTTCTTCAACGGTACGTTCGATGGTCAAGGCTATGCAATTAGTAATGTAAAAGTTAAGAACTCGTTCTTCGTTGGTATAAGAGGACAAAATGGTTCTACGAACCCTGCAATAATCAAAAACGTAGCGTTTGTAAACATTGACAAAGCTACGGCAAACGGCGGTGGTATTTTAGCAAACTATGCTTGCAATGCACAAATCACCAACGTATATATATCGGGTAAATCGACAGCGCATACGGGTGCTTCGGGGGCGATATACGGCTATGGTCCTTATGTGACGATTAAAAATTGCTTGTTTGAATTAGATTTCCAAAGCAATGCAGGACAATCGGCGGCAATTTCTAACATAGTACAAACAGGCACGACGTTCGAAAACGTATATGCAATTTCTACCAACTCTAATGGGAAATTGTATGCTGGTAATGCAACGCCTACGGAAACCAACACGAAATTGTATACCTCTATTGACGCATTTAAGGCGGAAGTAACGGGAGTTCCCGATGGTTTCAATGCCGAATATTGGGAAATGAAAGATAATATGCTTTCGTTTAAGTAAAAAAAATTCCTGCTTAAATAAAAGCGGAAAACGATAAAAAGCGCGGGGCGGTAGCGTTCCGCGTTTTTTTGTATAAAACCCACTTTCTTGGCGCATACTTTTTTAGCACCGCGTTTTCGCCCTACATAAAAAGGGGGTAAACGGTATGCAAAAAGTGGAAATTTGCGGTGTGGATACTTCGGGACTTCCCAAGCTTTCCGCAAAGGAAAACGAAGAACTGATGGTACGGCTAAAAAACGGCGATAAACAGGCGCGCGAGAAATTTATTGTGGGCAATATGCGGCTTGTTTTGTCGCTTGTCAAACGTTTCCGTATCAAAAACTTGGGCGCGGACGACGTGTTTCAGGCAGGGTGCGTGGGGCTTATCAAGGCGATTGACGGATTTGATATCAAAGTGGGCGTGAAGTTCTCCACCTATGCCGTGCCTATGATTGTGGGCGAGATAAAACGGTATCTTCGGGACGGAAATTCCTTGCGAGTTTCCCGTTCGATTCGCGATACGGCGTATAAAGCGCTCAAAGCACGCGAGGCGATTGAAAGTAGGGACGAAGAGGCAACGATAGCTAAAATCGCCGAAGAAATGCAGGTAGCCGAGCGCGAAGTGGTATACGCTCTTGACGCCATTTCCGACCCCGTGTCTATTTACGAGCCTGTATATAATAAGGCAGGGGATACGCTCCTTTTAATGGACCAACTCGCGGACGAAAAGAACACGGACGAGAATTGGACGGAACACGTCGCATTGACCGAGGCGATGGGGAAATTGGGCGAAAGGGAACGGAAAATTTTGTTTTTACGATACTATGAGGGGAAAACGCAAACGGAGATTTCCGAAGAGGTGGGGATATCGCAGGCGCAAGTATCAAGGCTTGAAAAGAACGCCTTGCAAAATATAAAATTGAATATTTCGTAAACTTACGCGCGTTGCTTAATTAATTAGTAACGCGCGTATAAATTATTTTCAAAAAATTTTATAAAAGTTGTTTAACTGCGTTTCTCGTCGGGTACATATAAAATGTAAATAATAAGCGCGGTTGAAAAATACCGCAAAGACAAAAGGAGAATTTATATTATGGCAGGTAAAGTTATTGGTATCGACCTTGGTACGACAAACTCGTGCGTGGCGGTTATGGAAGGCGGCGAACCCGTCGTTATCGCCAATGCGGAAGGCGCAAGAACGACTCCTTCCGTGGTTTCTTTTCAAAAAGACGGCTCCCGTGTGGTAGGGCAAGTGGCTAAGCGTCAAGCGGTTGCTAACCCCGACAAGACGGTTATTTCCATTAAAAGACATATGGGTAGCGATTACAAAGTAAAAATCGACGATAAGGATTATTCCCCTCAGGAAATTTCCGCAATGACGCTTGCAAAATTGAAAGCGGATGCAGAAGCATATCTTGGACAAAAGGTAACCGAAGCGGTTATCACGTGTCCTGCATATTTCTCGGACAGCCAACGTCAAGCAACCAAAGACGCAGGTAAAATTGCAGGCTTGAACGTGCTTCGTATCATCAACGAACCTACGGCGGCGGCGCTTGCGTACGGCCTTGATAAAGACAAGGGCGGCAAGGTGATGATTTACGACCTTGGCGGCGGTACGTTCGACGTTTCCATTTTGGAAATTTCCGACGGCGTTTTCGAAGTTTTGGCAACAAACGGCGATACGAAACTCGGCGGTGACGATTGGGATAACAAGATTATTTCCTATCTCGTTGACGAATTTAAGAAAGACAAGGGTATCGATTTGTCCAAAGACAAGATGGCGATGCAACGCTTGAAAGAAGCTGCGGAAAAGGCGAAGATTGAACTTTCGGGCATGAGCTCCACCAACGTAAACCTTCCCTTCATTTCCATGAGTGCGGACGGCCCTCAACACCTTGACATCACGATTACGAAACAAAAATTCGAAGCGATGACGGCTGACCTTCTCGAAAGAACGGTTGCGCCCATGAAAGCGGCTATGCGCGATGCTGGGCTTTCGTACAGCGATATCGACAAGGTTATCCTTGTTGGTGGCTCGACGCGTATGCCTGCCGTTGTTGCAAAGGTTAAGGAAGTTACGGGTAAAGAACCGTTCAAGGGAATTAACCCTGACGAGTGCGTAGCTATCGGCGCGGCAGTACAAGGCGGCGTTTTGACGGGCGAAGTAAAAGATGTGCTCCTTCTCGACGTTACGCCCCTTTCCTTGGGTATTGAAACGCTTGGCGGCGTATTCACGCGTATCATCGACAGAAATACGACTATCCCTGTAAAGAAGAGCCAAATCTTCTCCACGGCGGCTGATAACCAAACGAGCGTAGATATTCACGTATTGCAAGGCGAACGCGAATTCTGCAAAGACAACAAGACGCTTGGCAACTTCATGCTCACGGGTATTGCACCTGCGCCTCGCGGAATTCCGCAAATCGAAGTTACGTTTGACATCGACGCAAACGGTATCGTACACGTAACGGCGCAAGATAAGGGCACGGGCAAATCCACCGATATCACCATCACTTCGTCTACCAATCTTTCCGAAGAAGAAATCGACAAAGCGGTGAAAGACGCTGAAAAGTTCGCGGAAGAGGACAAAAAGCGCAAGGAAAAAGTGGATAATAGAAACAAGCTTGACGGCATGATTTTCTCGGTAGAACAAACGATGAAAGAAGCTGGCGACAAGATTGACGAAAACGACAAGGCTACCTTGCAAGCGGCTATCGACGCGGCGAAGAAAGAACTTGAAAGCGACGATGACGATAGAATCAAAGCGGCTTACGATAAGTTGATGCAAGACGTACAACCGGTATTCACGAAGATGTATCAAGCAGGCGCGGCGGCTGGTGCGGATAACGCTGGCGCGGGCGATAACGGCGATACGGAATTCCATCAATAAGCGGTTAAATCGCGTTTAACGCGTACTTGTATGGCGCAAAATTAAAAAACGACTTCGGGTTTGGCGGTTTGTCAAACCCGTAAGTGCTATAAAAGGTGTTTAACTATGGCAGATAAAAAGAATTATTACGAAACGCTGGGCGTGGATAAAAAAGCAACGCCTGAGGAAATTAAATCGGCGTATCGAAAACTTGCAATGAAATACCACCCCGATAGAAACCAAGGCAACGAGGAAGCGGCGGAAAAATTCAAGGAAATCAACGAGGCGCACGAAACGCTTTCCGATAGCCAAAAACGCGCGGCGTACGATTACGAGCTGGAACACCCCGGTATGGGCGGTTTCGGCGGCGGAGCAGGCGGTTTTGGCGGTTTTGGTGGCTTTGGCGATATCTTCGGGGATTTGTTCAGCGGATTCGGCTTTGGCGGCGGCGCGCAACGAACGGCGCGTAGCGAGGTTGGCGAGGATATTCAGCGCGAAATGACGCTTTCGTTTATGGACGCGGCAAAGGGCTGTAAAAAGACTTTTTCGTATACGCGTAACGAGCCGTGTTCGTCCTGCAAAGGCACAGGCGCAAAGAACGGCACGGAATATTCCACCTGTTCAAGATGTAAAGGATCGGGCGTGGTACAACAAGTGCAAAATACCATGTTCGGTAGAACGATTCGTCAAACGGTATGTCCAGATTGCGGCGGCAACGGACGTACGATTAAGGAAAAGTGTAACGACTGTAAAGGCAAGGGTTACGTGCGCAAGGAAACGACGCTCACCATCGATATTCCTGCCGGCGTAGATACGAACAGTTACATGCGGAAAAAGGGTTTTGGGCAAGCCGCGCCAAACGGCGGTGTTCCCGGCGATTTGATTATCGTCTTCCGCGTAGAGCCGCATAGAATTTTTGTGCGCGATAAGTTCGATTTGAAAATCGATTTGCCTATTTCGTATAAGACGGCGGCGCTCGGCGGCGTGGTAAAAGTGCCTACTATCGATGAAACGTTCGACTTCACAGTACCTGAGGGTACGCAAAGCGGTCAGGTATTCACTGTGCGCGGAAAAGGGATTCGCTCAGCGAGAAACGGCACGGGCAACCTGCTTATCCGCGTGATTGTGGAAGTGCCTACCAAGCTTTCCAAAGACCAAAAGAAACAAATCGAAAAAATGGATAACGAAATCGATTTGAAACAATGCGAGCGCATGAGAAAATACGCCGACAACGTCGGTGCGCTCTACGGCGAAAAACCGTATAAGTAAAAGACAACCCCGACTGCTTAGCGGTCGGGGTTAAATATTGCCTAAAATCATTTACGGCTTTAATCCTAAAATTTCGTCGGCGGAAACGTCCAAAATTTCACAAATATTGGCAAACGTGTCTAACGACGGATATTTGTTTAAGCGCATGTATTTACTCACCGTAGAGGGGTTTATCCCTAATTTTTCAGCAAGCTCTTTTTGCGATATGTTTCCGTATTCAATTGCTTCACGCAATCTTTTTTGTATTTCCTCAATCTTTATCATAATAAAATAATAGCACATTGTGCAATTTTTACTTGACAAAAGGCACATTGTGCCTTATAATTATGATATAAATTTGAAAAAACTATACAAAAAGGAGAGAAGAATATGTTTTGTAGGCATTGCGGAAAAGAAGTAGACGAAAACGCAGCGTTTTGTCTAAATTGCGGTGGATTGTTGAAAGTCTTTGAAACAGAAGAACCGCAAGAAAGCAATGGCATGGCAATAGCAGGTTTTGTATGTTCGTTTTTTATGCCTATTCTCGGTTGGATATTTGGTGGGATAGGGCTAAGTAGAGCAAATAGAAGAAATGGCAAAGGAAAAGGATTTTCTATAGCCGCGCTTGCGATTGCATCTGCAAGTTGCTTTTTAGGTGTTATTTCATTGTTATAAAATTATAAAGGAGAAAATAAAATGTTTTGTGAGTATTGCGGAAAAGAAATTGCGGATCACGCCTATGTGTGCGTTGGCTGTGGTTGTTTGGTAAAAGGTAAAGCTTTAATAATGCAATCAAAAACAAAACAAAAAACCCCAAAAGTAAAACAGAAAGAGAAAAGCAAAGTAGACTTAAAAGAAAAAAAGCAAGAAAAAAACCAATTAGACCCAAAAGTGAAAGAAGAAAGAGCGAAAATTGCTTTGATGGTTGCAAAAATTTTTATGATTATTTCTGTAATATTTCTAGTACTTTCATATCTTCTTATCCGTTTTCAAAAAATGGCTCTTTCTTTTGGAGCGTTTCCTGCTTTGGGGGTTAGCCTTACACATTTTATTATGATGTTGGTCTACGGAGAGAAGTGTCCGAAAACACTAAAACTTTCTTCTCTAATTTTGATTGTTTCTATAGTATCATTATTTATTACGTTAATTTTTTCTAATATTTATTAACAAAAACCGCTTGGCGATATGCCAAGCGGTTTTATCATGCTTTATAAAATTTATTCTTCCGTGTTTTGCGTTTCTTGCGTAGCCGTTTCACTTTCCTCGTGTTTGGGCATAGGCTTTTTCATGGTAATCAAGAAAAGCAACAAACCGATACCGAAAAGTACGGGAAGGGGTATCAAGCTAAGGTTAATCCACGTGCCTTCCGACAAGGGGAAGAAGATGCCCAAAAGGCTGATTAAGCCAAGCCCAAGGATAGCCGCACTCTTGCCGAAGATGTCGTAAATACCAAAATATTCGCCCGTTTTATCCGAGGGGATAAGTTTGGTGAAATACGAACGGGACATGGCTTGTACGCCGCCTTGGAACATACCTACCGACACCACGAGTATCCAGCATTGCCACTCTTGTCTAAGGAACACGGCGAATACGCCGATAGCGGTGTAGGCGATAATCGCCACAAGCAACAATTTTTCGCACGCAATTTTCGAGGCAAGTTTGCCAAAGAGAATCGCGCAGGGGAACGCAACAAATTGCGTTACGAACAACATAATAACGAGTTTTACTTGGTCAAAACCAAGGTCGGTGCCAAGCGCTGTTGCCATTTTGATAATGGTATGCACGCCGTCGATATAGAAGAAATATGCAATCAAAAAGACGAGCGCTTTTTTGTTCTTTGCGAATTCCTTGAAGATACCGCCAAGGCGTTTGAAGGTTTCGCGGATGGGGTTTTCGGGTTTGGGCAAAGAATGGATTTGTTCGTAGGATTTATACAAAGGCAAGGTGAATACAAACCACCAAACCG
>JAZRRB010000130.1:0-10342 GCA_045650385.1 Candidatus Scatosoma sp.
AATGCTTTTGACGAAACTTCGCCCGTACTTACACTCTATCGACCTTTCGGCGGATTCGATTAAGGCGGACGTTCAACAAAGATACGGAAAGCAAAACAATATTTTCCGTCTTTGGGGTAAAAAGAAAGGCGGTGTTGCTTGGGATAGCGCATTGCAATCGATTCTTGAAGACGTACCTGCTCTTGCGGTGGATGCGGACGGGCAAGGCAATAACGAGATTTCTACGCTTTTCAACGTATTTGATAGTTATACCAAAGCCGTTGCGGATATGAAAAAGCAACGCGCAGGCGTTTCTTCCGTTGTACGCAACGCGGACGAAGTAAAGCGTTATATGGCGCGTCAGCTTGTCTTGTCGCTTAACGAAAGCGGTACGGAGCTTGTTACCAAGCTTACGGCGGACAAGTTGCAAACGATAATTACCGAAGAACGCAACGCATTGCAAGAAACGTTACGCGCGGTTAAGAACGGCGAAAGTGAAATTGTCCTTAAAGGGCAAAACTTGTCGGCAAGAGCAAAGCAACAGCTTGGCGAGATTATCGAGGTTATCAGCAAAGAACGTGCAAGCGTGTATGCCGAAAAGAAAGCGGACGCGGTTGTTTCGCATATCAAAAAAGGCGTTACGGCGGAAGAAATGCGAGATATTCGCAAGACGGAAGCTTACAAGAAGATAAGCGAGTATATCACCGAAAGACGTTTGACGGGAAATAAAGAGATTTCTATCAAGTCCATTGAAGAAGATAATCCTACGGCTGTATTTGGCTTAAAACAAGCGATTGCAACGGTAAAAAACGTGCGTGATTTCCACACGGCAAACTCTAACACGATTAAGGATTTAAGACCTACCGATTGGGATTTATTGAAAAAACGCATATCTGAATATGGTGTTGATGATTTGCAAACACAAAAGCTTGACGACTTAAAGACTTCGCTTGAAACTTTAAGTAAGCAAGCGAAAGATGAAAAGGGCCTTGTTATTAGCAATAACGAAATGATTTCTTCCGGGGCTTTGGTTAAACTTGTACAAGCATTGGATATTTTCTATAACGCCGAAAACCCTATGTTTGAGTTTGATATAACTACGGGGCAATTTGAACTTATAAAAGAAGGCGTAATAGCGGAAGCAAAATCATACTTTGAAAATCTTGGTGACGTAAACTACAATGAAATGTCGATTGAAGAAAAGCGTGCTTTTGAAGCGAACCTTTCTTTACTTTTAGGTGTAGTAAGTTTAGCAACAAGAGCCGAACGAGTTATCAAAACAAGAGAAGGCAATGTGCCGATTAGAAAGTATCGCAGGCAAACAAAGACGTTATATAAACTCTTTTTGCCTAAAACTGGAAATGGAAAAGTAAGAGTGCCACAAAGAACGGGGGCAAAATCTCTTATGAAAAATATTGGAAAGGATTGGATGCGTCCACTTACGTTGTTTATGGCGCTTGAGCATTTTCAATATGGTGAAGGGCAACGCTTTGGCGGTTTGACGGGTGCATATATCGCCTTACAAGACGCTATTGTTTCCGCCGTAAATATGGAAAATTACTATTTAGAAAAATTAGACAATCTTCTGTATGGTAAAGGCGATTTTGCGAGGTTTAAGGGTTATAAACAACGCTTAAAAGCAACGATTAAAGTGATGCATAGCAACGGGGAAATAGAATTAACTGTTGGTGAAGCTATGTCTTTGTTCAAAACGATTGTTCAAGATGACGCAAAACCGCACATTGATACAACCGACAAAACGGCAGGAGGCATCCAATTTGAGCAGGCAAACCGTAGTGGCTACCGATATGCGGAAGGCTTGAAGTTTACCGAAGAACAAATTGTTGCTTTGTATAACTCTTTTAATGCTCTTGATGTTGAGTTTATGGACGAAGTAAGCAATATATTGAAGGAGCTTGGCGCGGAAAAAGCTGTTATTGATGTATTCAAATATGGCGTTGAAAGATTAAAAGAGAATTACTATCCACAGCATACCGTCGGGTATGAGTTGGATAGAAAAACGGGTGACAAGAAATCCGTGTTTTTAGACCTTGACCCCGTAGAACATTTCTCTTTTGCGCAGCGTAGAGAAAAAAGTAAAAAGGCGTTGGTTGTACGCGATATTTACAGCGAAATGCAATCGTATATCAAAGCGGTATCTATGTATAGTAAGATGACCGAAGCGATTGAAAGCTTTAATATTGTTTATGACGGTAGGGATGTGGACGGCGTTTCAATGCGTTCTCTAATTGAGCAATTTAGTCCTTTTTCCGATACGACAAAATATCTCGACCAATTATTACTTGATATTCAAGGGGCAAGAAGAAACGAAGGGAAATTGTCGGCATTTTTTGGTAAGATACGTTCAAATCACGCTTTGGCAACGTTGTCCTTTAATATCAAAACGCCCATTGTGCAATTTAGTGCTTTCCCTATGCTTACAACCGAAATGAAAGTAGTTTCCGCATTATACGGAACTACCCACGCGTTTGGAATTTTCAAGAAGTTAAATAGGGAAAAACTTTATAAGTATTGCCCTGCGGCGCAAGCGCGTATAGAAGGAACGCAAGCGGCGAGAGCAAAGGGTAATTTACAGGACGAAAGCAAAATCGCCGCGGTTAGAAAAGTTGGCGAAATTGGTATGAAAGGCATTTCAACTGTCGATGAAATAACTGTATATGCCGCTTTTAGTGGTTTTTGTAAAGAGTTTGGTGCAGTTGGCGAAAACGCAAATAATCCTGTGCTTTTGCAAAAGGCGGGCGACAAGCTTGCGGATTTTATGGATAGCCTTGATAGATTTGATATTACGGCACAAAACGCATTATCACGTTCGAGGAATCCCTTAATAAATGCATTTTCGCAATGGATGTCGTCTTATATCGGCATGTTTGACACTTTGGTTAGAAAGATAGGCACTTACAAACAAAGAAAATTTGAGTTGAAGAATTTGCCGTCAATGATTAAAGCGCAACAAGAAATAATCAAAAATCTTGAAATACAAGCTGAAGCGCTTAATTCCGATTCCCAAAAGAAAGGTGTTGCCGATAACGATATGAAAAAGATTCAAAGTGAACTCGTTTCTTTGAAATATGAGCTTGAAGAAGCAAGATATGGGCTGGGAACCTTGCAAAACAAATTAGCAACGCTTGAAAAAGATGTTAAAATTGCAGGTGTAAAATTAAGAAAAACCGTTGTTGGCGTTTCTATTTCTTTAATGTCGGCTGCGTTGCTTGAATCGTTGTTGAGAGATTTATTGTCGAACGATGATGAAGAAGAGGAAGAAAAGTTTATTGCGAAATTTTCCGATAATTTATTTGCGAATATGCTTTCGTTGTTGCCGGGTGTAGGTCAGTTGTATAACACGCTTGAATTTGATATAGGCGATTATCATAAAGACGGATACGACGCAAGTTTGTGGTTTTATGATGTCTATAATGACGTTTCCGACGCGGTAAATGGCGTGTTAGCAATCGGCAATGGTAAAAAACCGATTGCTTCGGCTATAAGAGATTCTTTGTATGCCGTAGGTCAATTAAGTGGCATACCGATGAGAAACTTTTATAAAATTGCAAATTTGGGCACAAAGATTGTTTCCCCTTCTCTTAATTATCGTTTTAACAATATCTTTATCAATTCTCAATTTGGTAGCGATTTGGCGAAAGCGATTAAGGCAGGAGATACCGAACTTGCGGATACAATCGTTCGTTTGATGATGAAAGATACGTTCGGGGATACGGACACGAAAGTCGTGAAAACGGTACGTTCTCTTTACGAGCAAGGCTACGCAGACGTTATTCCAAAAACCGTTTCATCTTCCGTTATTATAAACGGTGAAAGCTACACTATGACGCAAAAGCAACAGGCGGCGTTCAAACGTACGTATTCGCAGGCGGATGAGGCGATAGAAAAGCTTATTGGTAAGCAGTCGTTTACTACTCTTTCCGCGAAAGTACAAGCGGATTCGATAAAGTGGATTTACGATTACTACTATCAGAAAGCGAAAGAAGAATTTTCAGGTATTGAAGACGACAGTAGAAAGGCTTTGTTTGGTTCGTATATCAACGTGGAAACGCTTGCCGTGGCATATAGCTATTGCAAGAGTTTGGAGGCGGATACGGACAAGAAGGGAAATGCGATTGCTGGTACTCGAAAAGCAAAGGTTGTAAAATATCTTAACTCTTTAAGATTGACGGCTGCGGAGAAATATATGATACTTGGGTATCTGGGGTATTCGCCCGTCAACAACAATGCGGAAAGATTGATAACAGCTTTTGCAAGAAAGAACGGTGCAAGCAAGACGGAAGTAGAAGAATTGCTTGCTATGTGTAATATCGCTGCGTAGAATGAAAAACGGACAACAGTTAATGTCGTCCGTTTTTCATTATTTGTTGTATTTTGTTTCAATATCTATAAGTTCGTCGGCATAATTTTTACATAACGCTTCGAATTCATTTAATATTTTTTGCCGTACAGAATTATATTCGTTTTCCATTTTTGTATATCGTGTTGCGATTTCATTAAGGATTTGCGTTTGCGACCAAGCGGTATCTAAGGCCTTAATTTGATTTTCATAATAAGGAACGTCTGCAAGATATTTATTGTAATATTGGGTTGAAAGTACGCTTTGAGGGAGCCCGGTGGCTTCTGAGGCGGCTTTAATATCGCGCATGGCTAAATCATAAGATTTCTTTGCTGAAAAAATTTTGTTTAGCCAAGTGGAACGCTCCGATTTGTATTGCGTTTCAGTTCCATTATAATAATTGGGATAGTTCTCGTAAGCAATATTAAATTCGTTTTCTATATTATTTAATTTTATTTCATAAGAAGAATCGCAAGAAGAAAGCTTTTGAGCGTATGTATCAAATTCAACGTCTAATTTTTCAAAATGTTTTGTAACACTAATAACATCTTGTATGCAGACGGTTAATTTGTTTTCGAGTTCTTCGTTGGTTAAATTTTCATTGGAGAGAGATTGTACATATGATTTTATTGATTTAATATCTGTGTTATAGTGCACTACTAATTCGGAATTATGTATTTTTGCATTTTCTTGTTTTTCTTCAATAGAGGATAAACATTCGGGGATTGAACTAACTTGAATATTTTCCGCAATATCGTTTGTATCCGATTGACATGAAGAAATAGATAAAATCCCGAAAATTGTGGTAAGAGACAAAAGTATTAGTAAAATCTTTTTTCGAATACGCATAATAAACCTCTTTGATATATTTTCTTTAATTATAATACTTAATATATTAAGTGTCAAGCATTTTATTCAATTTATTGAGTATAATGTAGTTATGAAAGTATTTGGGGAAAGATTATTAGAATTAAGAAAAGAAAGAAATATCAGTCAAGCAACGCTCGCGAAATTGTTGGGCGTGAGCTCGGGAATCGTTTGTTTGTGGGAAACGAATCGCAGTGAACCGACGGCACCTAATATTGTTAAGATTGCGGAATTTTTTAATGTAACTACCGATTTTCTTCTTGGCAGGCGCGATGATTGATTATAAAGGGAATGTTTGTTCTACATTAAATTTTAATCCTTTTTTCTCGCTCTTGTTCCAAAACAATAAGATTTCTAAACATTCCGTATAAGCGAGCTTTTCACCATAAAGAAATTGTTGAGAGGGTTCATTTTTTACTTCTGCAAGTTCTGTTAAATAATATGTAAGAAGTTGTATTGTATAGGTTAAAATGGCCTTTGCGTTCATTTCAATTCTCCTTAATCGTCGGAAATATTTTCGGGCATAAAGAGCGTATCGTTGAAGAACTCGAATACGGGAATATCAAACCCACGACAAATATTCAAAAGCGTTTCCGAAGAGAGGGCATCGCTCTTGCATTTCAAAACGTGCGATAATGTTGAAAGAGGTAGGGCGCTACGTTGAGCGAGTTGGTATTGCGTCCAACCTCGCGTTTTCAAAAGATGGGAAATACGTTTAGAGATTAGTTGATTGAATTTCATAAAATTCCTCCGTTTGTAAATATTTATCTAAAAATGATTTTAGATTTCCGTGAGTAGTGATTATTCCGACGAATTGGAATAAACAGGAAAATTTTTCCAATAAATTCGCCGAAAAATAATAAAGGCAAATTATCAAATAATTTTCCTTGTTCTCACGAACGGGGAATATGAAGTTCAATCGATAACGGCTGAAAAATTTGGGGAATAAATGGGGAAAAAGACACCGAACGCCTTGAAAATAAAGGCAGTCGGTGTCTGCGGATACCCCTTCAATTCCTGTCGACCGCACCAAACAAACGAGCACCCCTTGTGGGTGCTCGTTTGTTTGGTATAATACGAATATTCGACAGGAATTGAGGGTAGGAGCCGTTTTGCGAGAGCAAAACGCTTTGCCAATGCGAGAAATTAAAACATAAAAATAAACGGCAAAGGACGGCATTGATAATGGCGGAGCGGGGCGCGCTGCTAAAAGCGCAATTCCTGTCGACCGCACCACGAAAAAGGAAATCTCGCTTGAGATTTCCTTTTTCGTTTTGTTGCAGATAGTAGCGCGAACGTGCAAATTAGTGCGGCTGACGCTCAATTATATTTTGCTATTTTGTCGTTACGCTCTTTACACGCGAGGGGGCAAAAAAGTAGGGCGCGTAAAAAGAAAGTTTTCTAATCTTTTTACGGAAAAATAAGTTTAGCTATTGACAATTATATCGCCGTATTGTACAATGTTGTGTAAGAACTAATTTTGTATAACAAAATTCACTATACAAAGACACGGGGAGAATTTGTATGACGAAAATATTAAAAAAAGCGCTGACGAGTATCGGTTTTATCTGCTTGGCGTTATGTATATTGCTGGGGCTTGCCATTATGCCAAAAAAAGCGGTGGCAGACGACGGTGCGTTCACTTTGCAAAAAACGGTGTTTGCGGAAGGTGAAGCGATTGAGGTTACGGCAAACGGCTCAGGAACGGATTGGATAGGCATTTTCCGCGAAGGGGAAGAAACGTCTATTTATTGGTATTACGTAGCGCAGCACGTAGGTACGTTTAACTTATTAAACGGTACGTTAAACAACGGCGTTGTAGACAAAAACATAACGCCTGGAACGTACGTCATTGCGTATATTCCCAACGATTTATCGGGGCTTTCTAATGCCACGCAAACGCAAACGATTACCGTTACCGCTTCTGCGCTCCGCGTGGAAAAAACTCGTTTTGCCGTAGGGGAAGCGATTAACGTTACGGCAACTGGTTCAGGGGCAGACTGGGTAGGCATTTACCGCGACGGAGAAACGTTTTCTGCACGCTGGTATTACGTAGCGACGGCTGGTTCGGGCGCGACGGTCAATTTGGCAACGTACGGCAATAACAACGAAGGCAACGGTATTTCCGCAACAATAGGCGAAGGAAACTATACAATCTATTTGGTAAGAAACGACGGGGGGTATACGGATGCGGAAGTGGCGATTCCTATCACCGTTACTTCTTCGTCTGCCTTGTACGTGGAGAAAACGGAATTTGCATTGAAAGAACCCATTTACGTTACGGCAACGCATACCGATTCGACGGCGTGGGTGGGGCTGTATCGCGTGACGGAAAGCAGTTATTGCAGATGGTATCCCGTTTCCGATGCAAACGGCGTTGCTTTTGATATTACGAAAGGACAAATCAATATAGAAACTTCTTATTCTCCCAACGTTATGCGTGGGGAATATATTCTCAAATTATTCGTTTCCAAAACGGGAACTTCGTCTGCCAACGAGGCGGATTACGACGTAGTGGCTACAACGCAAATTTCCGTTATTGCCGATTCCACATTGCCGTCTGCGCCGCTTTCAGCGACGTATACGCTTGCAAACGATACGGACGGTTTTGCGACGGGTACGGTGCAGGTTAAAATGCCTATAAACGATATGACTAACCGTTGTATCGCCTTGTTTTGGGGGGATGAAAGGGGCGTTTTTGATAACTATTCGTATATTAAATTTAAGGTGACGGGGGAAACGACGTCGTTTGCGTTTGGCAAAAACGTCATTATCCCTTACGGCGCAACAAAATTGTACGTGTACGCGAAAAATACCAACGGAGATGCGCTGAGTGAAGATTGTATCACGATAGATTTACCCAAGAGTGCGGCGCATAAAAATCCGTTGAACACAGACACGGGTGAGGCGTTTTGGATAATCAGCGATACGCACATAGACCAAGACGTCAATCACGTACACAATCAACACTTTGCAGGGTTGCTAAAAGATATCTCCCGCATAGACGGGGACGCGATGTCGCTTATCGTCAACGGCGATATGACCAACCGTGGCCGCGATAAGGATTTTGCCAATTTCCAAGCTATTTACGACGCCGCCACAGGCGTTCCGCCGATGGTTTTGTCGATGGGGAATCATGAATATTATAACGGTTCTTACGAATATGTTAATAGTAAGTTTTACGAATTGGCAAAATACCCCGACGGCAGTTTCGTAAACAAAATGCATTTTGATTATTGGCAGGGCGGATACCATTTCATCTTCCTTGGTACGGACGCTTGGCCGCAAAATAATACGCACGCCGTACTTAACGAAGCAACGCTGAATTGGTTGGATGCAAAGCTGGACGAAAATAAGGAGAGTGGAAAACCGAAATTCCTTTTCTTGCATCAGCCCCTTTATAACACCGTGGCAGGCAGCCGACCTGGGGAAGATTACAGCGGCGTAGAGGCGAGTGCGGAAACTCGTTTGCGCGAAATTTTAAGCGACCATCCCGAAGTGATGATGTTCAACGGACACACGCATTGGACGATGAACGCGGAAGCGAATATGTATGAAGGCACGGCGGAATTGCCCACGCGTATTTTCAATACTTCTTCAGCAGGGTATCTTTGGACGACGTATGATAACGCCAGCGGCGATTATTTGTACGGTAGCGAAGGGTATTACGTGCGCGTGTTTGGCGGAACGTTATACGTCATGGGTTACGATTTCGTAAACGACCAATGGATTTCCGCGGCGCAGTATTGCGTACAGTTATCTTCCTGCAATGCCTGTGTGGATAACGATAAAAATCATACTTGCGACGTTTGCGATTTTGTTAGTGTTTGCGCGGATAAGGACAATAACCATACCTGCGACACTTGTCAGGTGTCGGTAAGCCGTTGCGACGATAGCGATAACAACCACGATTGCGATATATGCAATCAGCCGTTATCCTCTTGTAACGATGAGGATAATAATCATACTTGCGACGTATGCAAAAAAGAATTGGGGGCTTGCGCGGATAAGGATAACAACCACCTTTGCGATACGTGTCAAAAGACGTTAAGCACTTGCGCGGATAAAGATAATAATCATCTTTGCGATACGTGTAAAAAGACGTTAAGCACTTGCGCGGATAAGGATAACAACCACCTTTGCGACACTTGTCAAAAGGCGTTAAGCGTTTGTCTTGACACCAATACGGACGGCAAATGTGATATATGTGGCAAACAGGGGCAAGAAAACGTCCCTGGAGATAAGGAACAAGAAGGTTCGGTTGACGATAAAGAAGAAAACACGACTGACAATAAAGAAGACGTAACGGAAGACGAGGAAGGGAAGGACGAAAACGAAACGCAAAAAGAACAAGAAGAACAAGAACCCCAAGAAGAGGAAGAAACAGGTTGTAGAAGCTCGCTTGGCGGAGCCATGACGGCGATTGGCGGCATGGCGGTTGCTCTGTATGCGTTTTCTAAAAAGAAAAGACGTTAAAAGTCCATAAAAAAACATAAATACCGTCTAATTTTACAAAAAAGTATCGATTTTTATTTGCGCAATCACCGTATAATCACAAACACGCGGTTCATTATTTATTGTGCACGCGTAAGGAAATATCAATAAATCGACAAAAAACGCGTTCAAACGGTTGACAGGTGGATGGTAAGGTGCTATAATATATTCACAAAATTTTCACAATCATAGGAGTGTATCATGAAAAAGAAATTGATTGCTTTGACATCTCTTGCTTTGAGTACTGTCGCTGTGTTTGGTGCAACCGGCTGTGCTTCGAAGAACGTTACCAAATTGTTGCCTGAAGATGGTATCAACTATTCGTCCAAGGTAAAAACGTTGGATGCGCTTAACTATAATAATTATAGCAGCAACATGATTGAAAGCGTTAGCGTAGACGGAAGCGGCATTGCCGTTGTTGTAACGTCGGATCCCAATTTTAATAGAACGTATTCCTTGTTCAACGTGCGTGATAACAAATATATTAGCGGTGCAACGAAAACGGTTTATGCTGGTAGTATTGACGTAAGCGGCATTATAAAGAAAACGGACGGTTTCTATTATACGACGTACAATTCTTTGGTAGGCAACACCACCGAAACGTATTATGATTTGTACGATAAGACGGGGGTTGTATACACC
>JAZRRB010000131.1:0-4199 GCA_045650385.1 Candidatus Scatosoma sp.
GAAAGAACATGGTATACCGTGAAGCGCCTAAGGCAGGGGACGTAATCATTTTGCTCGGCGGTGAAACGGGGCGCGATGGCTGTGGCGGTGCAACCGGATCGTCTAAGGCGCACGATTCCCACTCGGTTGAAACGTGCGGTGCGGAAGTACAAAAGGGTAACGCACTTACCGAAAGAAAATTGCAACGCTTGTTCTTGAACGGCGAAGCAACGAGAAAGATTAAAAAATGTAACGACTTCGGTGCAGGCGGCGTTTCCGTTGCGATTGGCGAGCTTGCAGACGGCTTAAATATCGATTTGGATAAAGTGCCTAAAAAATACGAGGGCTTGAACGGTACGGAACTTGCAATTTCCGAATCGCAAGAACGTATGGCAGTTGTCGTTGCGGAAAAGGACGTAGACGCGTTTATTGCGCTTGCGGCGGAAGAAAACCTTGCGGCAACGCCCGTTGCGGTGGTTACCGATACGGGACGTATGAAGATGTTCCTCAAAGGCAAGGCAATCGTGGATATCTCCCGTGAATTCTTGAACACCAACGGTGTAAAACAAGAAGCGAACGTGGAAATTACCGATAAAAAGACGACGTGGTTTGATAAGAAACAGGGCGTTTCGTTTGCGGAAGAAACGAAGAAAGTGCTTGGCGATTTGAACGTATGCGCAAAGAAAGGTCTTTCGGAAACGTTCGACTCGACGATTGGTGCAAGAACGGTATACATGCCTTGGGGCGGTAAAAACCAAGCTACGCCCGCGATTGCCATGGCGGCGAAGATTTGCGGTGGCGAAACGGACGTTTGTACCGTTTCCGCATACGGTTATTCCCCGTATTTAATGGAAACAAGCCCGTTTATCGGCGCTATCTATTCGATTGTCGGCTCGGTATCCAAAGTAGTGGCTACGGGCGCAAAATACAGCGATATTCGCTTAACCCTTCAAGAATTCTTC
Organism: Candidatus Scatosoma sp.; assembly: GCA_045650385.1. Taxonomy (GTDB): domain Bacteria; phylum Bacillota; class Clostridia; order Christensenellales; family Borkfalkiaceae; genus Scatosoma. Next base: position 942 of record JAZRRB010000131.1, read on the forward strand.
CAACGTATGACGGGCGAAGCAAAGGTATGGGGCGTACCTGCATCTGCGCTTCTTGGCGCGGTATACGCGCAAATGGGCTTGGGGCTCGGCGCGATTGGCGGTAAGGACAGTATGAGCGGTACGTTCGAGAGTATCCACGTGCCTCCCACGCTTATCTCGTTTGCGTTAGCACCTGCAAAGGCAAGCAAATTGATTACCAACGTTCTCAAAGGCGGCGAGAAACTTTACTACGTTCCCGTGCCTAAGGACGAAAACTCCGTACCCGATTTCGAAGGCTTGAAAGCGGTTTACGAAGAAGTGTATAAAAACATTGAAAAGGGCAATATTTCGTTTGCAACGGTTGTTGAAAACGGCGGTATCGGTGCGGCAGTTATCAAGTCTGCACTCGGTAACGGCGTAGGCGTAGCGTTCGATATGACGGCGGACGAATTGTATAGCGAAGCGTACGGCGATTTGGTCGTTTCCTTGAAAGACGAAGCGGCGTTTGATAGTGCAATTTCGAAAAAATGCGTAGGGCAGGTATGCGGTGAAACGTTTACTTGCGGTAAGGATAGCGTAAAGGTATCTTGCGCGAACGACGCGTACATGGGTGCGCTTAATGGCGTATTCTCAATTACTGCACCCGCGGAAGGCAAGGCTGAGGATTGCGATTACACGGGCGGCGCGAAGTACACGAATATTGCAACCAAAGTGGCAAAACCTCGCGTGTTTATCCCTGTATTCCCCGGTACGAACTGTGAACTTGATACGGCGAGAAGATTCGTCCTTGCAGGCGCGGACGTAGAAACGGTTGTGGTGAAAAACCGTAGCGCGGCGGATATCGAAGATAGCGTAGAAAGAATCGTAAAAGCGATTAAGAGAGCGAACATCGTGGCATTCCCCGGCGGTTTCTCGGGCGGCGACGAACCGGACGGTAGCGGTAAATTTATCGCAACTACTTTCCGTAACCCGTATATCGCGGAACAACTTGAAGAACTGTTGAATAACCGTGACGGTTTGGCAATCGGTATTTGTAACGGTTTCCAAGCGCTTATCAAGCTCGGGCTTGTGCCGTACGGTCACGTAAAGGAAATGACGGCAGATTCGCCTACGCTTACCTTTAACAACATTTCTCGTCACGTATCCACGATTGTAGACGTTCGCGTGGCATCCACGCTTTCGCCTTGGCTTTCCGCTTGCAAGGTGGGCGAAGTGTATAAAGTGCCCGTATCGCACGGCGAAGGCAAAATCGTTGCGCCGATTGCGGCACTCGAAGAAATGAAGAAGAACGGTCAAGTGGCTACGCAGTACGCGGATTTGAGCGGTAACGCGACCATGGTATCGCCGTTCAATCCCAACGGTTCCATGTGGGCAATCGAGGGTATTACCTCGCCCGACGGTAGAGTTTTGGGTAAGATGGGGCACAGTGAACGTATCGGCGATAACTTGTACAAAAATATCGAGGGCAACTTCGATATGAAGATTTTCGAAAGCGGCGTTCGTTATTTCAAATAAGATTATACGTGGCAAACGCCACGCGTTGAGGCGTTTATGATAGATATTCACACGCATATATTGCCCGGCATAGACGACGGCGCGGATAGTATTTCCGCGTCGGCGGAGCTTATGCGCATGGAGGCGGAACAAGGCGTAAAAGAAATCGTGTTTACGCCGCATTACTACGGCAAAGAAACGGCGGAAATCTTTTTGGCAAAACGTGAAGAAGCGAGAAAGAGTATAGAAGAACATATTCCGCGCGGTATGAAAGTGCGTTGCGGTGCGGAGATTTTGCTTACGGGCGTAAACGATCCCACGGACGAGGCGATTTGTTCGCTTGCGATTGAGGGTACGAAATGCGTAATCTTTGAACTTCCATTTTCTTCCCGTTGGTCGGAAAGGCTTTTAGACCGTATTGCCGATTTTATTGCGGAAACGGGTTACACGCCGATTATTGCGCACGTAGAGCGGTATGCCGAGGCGTTGGAACATCCTGAAATTTTGACGTATTTGGTGCAAATCGGTTGTTTGATTCAGATGAACACGCATGCGTTTTTGGGCAAGACAACCAGACGTTTTGCGTTTGCGTTAATGCGGCACGGATTGGTGCATTGTATCGGTACGGACGCACACGATACGAAACATAGAGCGCCCGATTATGCTACGGCAAAAGAAGTGATTAGAAAGAAAAAATATATTGACGAATTTACGGGCGTACAATGGTGCATGAAGAAAATTCTTGCAGGGGAAGCGATTCGTAACCCTTACGGAAAAGTGAAAAAATGGGGCAAATTCTACTTTTAACAGGGAAGATTTTCCTAATGGAAAGTTGGATAAATTGCTTGTGTTTTTAATAAAAAATTGATAAAATAAATAAAAAAAGGAGATAAAAAATGGCTAAAATTACGGCAGATACGTTGATTGCGGATTGCTTGCAAATTAACCCGAACGCGCCGGAAATTCTCATGGCGGCAGGCATGCATTGTTTTGGTTGTGCGATGGCGCATGGGGAATCGGTTGCGGAAGCGGTAGCCGTTCACGGTGAAGATTTGGACGCGCTTTTGGCGAAGCTCAACGAAGGATTAGAAGATTAATTATTGCAATGAATTGTAAAAAAAAGACAGGCAAATGAACTTGCCTGTCTTTTTTTACGCGATTTTGTATTGTTGTTTGTAGAAAAAGCAATTATAGGATTGTATGAAAAATTATATGCCTATTTTCAATGGCAGTATGAATATTATTTGACAAATTGTGAAAAATTTGTTAAAATATTCTATGTGCAGATTCTTATATATAAGAATCGCTTTTGATTTTATGGAGGAAGAGCTATGTTTGTATGGTATGCATTGCTTGTATTGACGTTGGCAACGGCGATAACGCTGGGTGCGGTTTTATTGCCGCGTATGTATTTGAAGAGCAAATACGCGATGGTGAAAACCAATGACCGAGGGATTCGAAAGATTATGGAGAAGAACGGTCAAACAATGGTGTTAGAACCTGCCGTAAAATGGCGGAGATACATAAAACAATATATTCTTTCAGAGCGGAGCGGTAAAAAACAGCTTACCTGCAAAATCAACGACGAAATCGAATATTTGTCCTACGATATAGCGTTATTCAATAACCGCGATAAAGTATTTGACGTCATCACGGTGAAAGAGCGTATCAGCAAAGAGGGGTATACGAAAGTGGTAGATTTGCCAGAGGAGACCTCGTACGTTGCGTTGCACGTCAATGCCGTAGACGGAACGACGTTCCCGTCGTTAACGTCGGGAAAGGTAA
>JAZRRB010000132.1:0-5448 GCA_045650385.1 Candidatus Scatosoma sp.
TTGTATTTGTATACGTAGTTATAACCGCCGCTTCTTTCCGCAACGAGCGTTACCTCTACGGGATTTGCGCATTTTGCCACTTCCGCCTCAAAATCGCGGAGCGCTTTAATCATGGGATAAAAGTTTTTGTCTAATACAGGCATTTTCATAATACGTTTTCCTCTCCAACGTGATTTAATACTTCTATTATACTATTTCCACGTATATTTTCAATAGAAAATATTTCTGTAAATTTACAAAATATTTCGCAAAAAACACAACGAAATATTTTACAAATACACAAAAAAATGGTATACTTTGAACATGGAACAAAAAGCGCAAGAGAAAAAATTTTATAAGCATAAAATATCCAATTTCTTAAACGTACAAAAAATTGTGACGATACATTATCAAGAACCGGAAAAAAATTACGTTTCGAAGGATGAAAAACACGATTTTTGGGAAATAAATTATGCAGACAAAAAAGACGTGCGTATCGTCAAAGAGAACGGCAGCGTTATTTTGAAACAGGGCGAAATGATATTTATTAAACCCAACCAAACGCACCGTATCGAGTGTTTGGGCGAAGAGGCGAATATCTTTATTATTTCCTTTGAGTGCCGCTCAGAGAGCATGCGCTTTTTCAACGACAAGAAATACCATGTCCCCGACGAATACCGCTATCTTTTGCAAAGCATTATGTCGGAAGCGCGAGAAACGTTTATCTTACCTGATTTTGACCCCGATTTGCATAAATTGGTCTTAAAGGAAAGCCCTAACCTCGGCGGTGAACAGGTATTGAAAAACCAGCTGGAATTATTGCTGATTTATATGCTGAGACAAGCGAATAATCACAGCGCACAACAGGAATTTTTCGTATCCAAAATCGATTCCTCCACCGATTTGCAAGACGAAATCGTGTATTATCTTTCCTCAAAAGTATACGAGACCTTGTCCTTGGACGAACTGTGCGAAAAATTGCATTACGGAAAAACACATCTTTGTTCCTTTTTCAAGCAAAAAACGGGTAACAGTATCTACCGCACGTACTTAAAATTAAAAATTGACGAAGCGAAAAAACTCATCAGGCGGAAATATTCTTTTACCGATATCGCCAACAAACTGTGTTTCGATTCCGTCGCGCATTTTAGTTATGTATTCAAAAGGCACACGGGCATGACGCCGCGCGAATACAAATCAAGTATTAAATAGGAGCAGTTATGACGTATACGAAAGCGGAATTATTCGTTTTACCCCTCGCCTTTTTGGTGATGGTCGGATTTGCCGCTTTTTTGCGTTTTACCACTTTTGGCAAATCTCGACGCGTACAAGATTTGCCTTTCTTTATTATCGCCGTCAGCATTTTGACAATGGAAATTATTAAACAGCTACGCAAACTAATGCATGGATACGATGCTTGGTCCATACCCTTACATTATTGCAGTACCTTTTCCGTTTGGTTTCCCTTAGCGGAATTTTCCAAAGGGAAATTTCGTAAACGATTACAAAACGTCGCTTTTTGCGCTTCTTTTTGCTTGCTTGCCCTATTCTATTTCGGTCCACGTTCGATAATCGGCGGCGCTTGTGCAAACGTATTTGGCTCTTACGCTGCTTTCCATACTTTTTTCTATCATCATCTTGCCCTGTTTTACTGTATACTCTCTATTGCTTTCAAACGATTTCAACCCAGCGCAGAGGACGGGTGGATTTGGATAATTTGTACAAGCGTTTATTTCTCCACCGCCGTTATTTTCGCGTTTGTCTTTGAAACAAATTTCTTTAATATCTTATACAGCGACGTGCCGTTTATGGAAAAATTCCGCGTGGCGTTCGGGCAAACACCCTATTTGTTGTTGCTTTCCTCCCTTTTGCTCTTTGGGGGCGCAAGCGTATTTTGGATATACCGACGCAACGCCAATAAACGAAAACGTACCATCAAAAAAACGGTTGCATAACGCAACCGCTTTTTTGTTTATCCGTTAGTTTTTCGCCTTTTCCAAAAGCGCGTTTACCGAGGCGGAAATTTCCGCAAGTTTGGCGTTTGCCGCCGCTTCGTCTTTCGCTTTGAGCGAATAGTAAATCTTGAGTTTCGGCTCGGTACCAGAAGGTCTTACGCACACGAACGAGCCACCGGCAAGTTCGTAATACACGCAGTTACACTTGGGAATATCCAGCGTTTCCGTATTACCGTTGCAATCGGTGCGTTTTGCCGCGCTGTAATCGCGCACAGCTTCCACTTTCACGCCCGCAAAATCGTCCACCTCCATTGTTTTAAGCGCGTTTACAACGGCGTTCATCTCTTTCATTGCGTTCAACCCAGAGTATTGGATAGACATGTTTTTATCGAGCACGTAACCGTACTTCGCATAAATTTCTTGCAATCTATCGAACACCGATTTACCGATGTATGCGTAGTAGCAAACCATTTCTGCGCAAAGCATGGACGCAACGACGGCGTCTTTATCCCTTGCGTGCGTACCGCGAAGATAACCGCAGGATTCTTCAAAGCCGAACACGTACGTGTGTTTGCCGTCCTTTTCCCATTGTTTAATCTTTTCGCCGATAAACTTAAAGCCAACGGGCGTTTCGTAAAGTGCCACGCTGTAATCGTCGCAAAGCGCTTTTGCCATACCCGTCGTAACGAACGATTTTACCACCGCCGCGTTAGAGGGCATCGTCTTGTCTTCCGCAAGACGCGTCAAGATATAATCGAGCAACAAAATGCCTACTTGGTTACCCGAAAGCGCTACGAATTCTCCCGATTCGTTTTTAAGCGCAACGCCAAGGCGGTCGGAATCGGGGTCCGTACCGAATACCACGTCTGCGTTGATTTTATTTGCAAGCGCAATACCCATGGAAAGCGTTTCTTTATATTCGGGGTTAGGTACTTTAACTGTGGAAAATTCGGTATCTTTCGTCGTTTGTTCTTCCACAATCGTCGCGTTGATACCAAGTTTTTTCAAAATGCGCGTAACGGGAACAAAGCCGCTACCATGTACGGGCGTATAAACGAGTTTTAAGTTTGCGCCACATTTTTCCACCGCTTCTTTCGAAAGGGTGAGTTTTGCAAGTTCTTCAATATAATCATCATCCAATTTCGAGGGAACAGGCACAATCAACGGGCTGTTCGCTTCGCCCGAAACGGAGAGATAATCTTCAATTTGGTTGATATACGAAACGACTTTTGCCGTATCCTCAGGCGACATTTGCGCGCCGTCTTCACCGTATACTTTATAACCGTTATATTCCTTGGGGTTATGGCTTGCCGTTACCATAACGCCTGCAATCGTCTTCAAATAACGAACGGCATAGGAAAGCATGGGTACGGGATGCACGTCGTCGAAAAGGTATGCTTTGATACCGTTTTTAGCAAGCACTTCCGCCGTCGCCTTAGCAAATTCTTCCGATTTTCTACGGGTATCGTAAGAAATGACAACGCCACTTTCCATCGCTTCTTTGCCAAGCGTTTTAATCCACTCTGCAAGCCCTTGCGTAGCACGCATAACCGTATAGATATTCATCATATTCATACCATAGCCGATAACGCCGCGCATACCTGCCGTACCGAATTCAAGTTCTCCCCCGAAACGGTATTCGAGTTCTTTTTCATCGTTTGCCACAGCGATAAGTTCCGCTTTCCCCTCAGCGCAAAGCGCGGGATTGTTTAACCAGCTTTGGTAATTTTTACGATAGTCCATAATATATTCCGTCCTTATATAATTTCTTAATAATATTTTCTTAAATCAGCGCGTTCAATTTGGTCCTTATCAAAATACACCACCATCATACGCACGCAGAATATCATAATAATCAAGATATAGAACACCGTCGTGAGCAACGTAAACAGCCACGTATACGGCGAAAGCGCGCAAAGACAAATAAGTGCCTGTGCAAAGAATAATATTCCCAACTGAGATACAAGCAGTTTCCAACGCAGGGACGATACGAGGTATTGCGAATACCGAAGCGCCTCGAACGCCTTAAAGCCCGTGATTTGCATACACGGCAGCCACAAATAAATTTTACCGACAAAATAAATCAAAACAACCTGCATTGACAAATAAAATATTGCGGCAAAAATATAAGCAAGCCATACCACCGGAATCAACGACGCCAAATAAACGAGCGCAGACACCAACAACGTCCACAGCTCGTATATAGCCAACAGCAATAAAACAAACCCTGCCGTAGAAACCAAATTATCATTAAGCTTAGAAAATATCCCCGTAAACGTGCGCTTTCCAATACGCATGTGCTTATCCAAAAACGCCATCATCATCGCGCCGCATATAATCATCATTACAACGCCGGCTATCCCGAATACCACCGAATACCAATCAGCGAAATTCAAAATAGAGATTGCGCGGAAAATATGAACGAAATGAAAATCGTTGATATTGCCATGGAAAATCGATTCCAACGCGCATTTAATCGATTCCTGATCGGTAGAAAGGGATAAAAACCAAGCGGGAATAATCGCAAACGAAATTAAATATATAAAATTTTTCAGCGAATATTTACAAGATTGTGCTGTATATTTCATAATAATACCTCTATTTATTATTATATCACAAAAAAAATAATCTGTAAAGCACTTTCCCAAAAAAAAGCTCTATTACGACAAAAAACTCCCCCTCGCGAGATTTTCTCAATCGCAAGGGGGAATCCTATTCTCTTACGTAATTTAAACTTTTTTCAACGTCTCCATCACGTAATTACCAAATTCTTCACAGGTCGCACCGTTATCACGTCCCGTAATTACCATTTTCTTCTCTTCAAACGAGCAAATATCAAGCGCTTTTTCCAATCTATCCGCTCTATCTTGCAAGCCGATATGCGAAAGTAGCATCACGCATGCACGGAGCATGGAGCAAGGATCGGCGTATTTGCCTCTGCCTTCCGTCACCATACGGGGCGCACTGCCGTGAATCGCCTCGAACATCGCGTACTTTTTACCGATATTCGCACAGCCTGCCGTACCTACGCCGCCTTGGAATTCCGCCGCTTCGTCCGAAATAATATCGCCGTACAAGTTAGGCAACAGCAATACCTTGAAATCGCGACGACGTTTTTTATCCACAAGCTTTGCCGTCATGATATCCGCATACCACTCGTCCGTGATGATTTCAGGATACATATCCGCTACTTTATGGCAATCTTCCAAGAAGTTACCATCCGTCGTTTTAATAACGTTTGCTTTGGTTACAAGCGATACTCTTTCCAAGCCGTTCTTTCTTGCATAATCGTAGGCAAGACGAGCAATTCTGTCCGAGCCTTGTTTGGTCGTAATCGTAAAGTCTACCGCCAAATCTTCCGTAACGTTGAAACCGCTGGAACCTACCGCGTAACCACCCTCGGTATTTTCACGGAAAATCGTCCAGTTAATCCCCTCTTCGGGTACTTTTACGGGACGGATATTGGCAAACAAATCAAGCGCTTTTCTCATCGCTACGTTTGCCGATTCGATAT
>JAZRRB010000133.1:0-3026 GCA_045650385.1 Candidatus Scatosoma sp.
GAATACGTTGCTCCCGAAGACGATTATATTCCCCCCGAACCGCCCATGCGCAAAGGGGATTTGAAAGAGATAGAGGACGAAGAACTGCCCTACTAACGGTATGGAAACGAAGATAAAAGCGATTACGCCCAAAAGCTTAATCGAGGCGAAAAATATTATATTCGACGGCGGTGTTGTGGCTATCCCTACCGAAACGGTGTACGGTTTGGGGGGTAACGCCTTTGACGATGCTGCCGTAAAGAAAATCTTTGAGGTGAAAGGTCGGCCTAACGATAATCCGTTGATTGCGCACGTACATACAGGTTACGATTTATCGCAAATCGTGGATGACGATCCGCCGTACGCAAAAAAACTGCGCGAGGCGTTTTTGCCAGGGCCTTTGACGCTTGTGTATCCGTCGAAGAATAAGGTAAGCCCATACGTGTCTTGTGGATTAGATACGCTTGCTGTGCGCGTACCCTCGCACGAGGGAGCGCAGGCGTTCTTGCGCGCGGTGGGCGTGCCTATCGTTGCGCCTAGCGCAAACCTTTCTCGACACGTCAGCCCCACTTCGGCAAAACACGTATTCGATGATTTTGACGGAAAAATCCCGCTGATTTTAGACGGTGGAAACTGCGTTGGCGGTATCGAGAGTACGGTATGCGATTGCACAGGGGAATATCCCGTCATTCTCCGTCCTGGGCTTATCACCAAAGAAATGATAGAAAGCGTGGTGGGCAAATGCGGAGAATATACGCCTAAACTCGAAAAAGGGGAAAAGGTAAAAAGCCCCGGTGTGCTGTATAAACATTATTCGCCGCGTTGTAAGACGGTGGCGTTTGCGGCAACGGAGATAGAAAGGGCTGTTTTGCGGTATAGAGAAGAAACGCTTGCAAATAACAGCGTGGCGGTGCTTTGCGAAGAGAGATGGATTTCTACGTTTGAAAGGGTTGGGGCAAAATGCTTAAACCTTGGCAAAACGCAAGAGGAAATGGCGGCGCGGCTGTACGGTTTGCTTCGCGAGGCGGAAAATATTTGCAAAGTGCTTATCGTTATCGAGCCGATAGAAAAAGGCGGTGTGATGACGGGGGTAATGAACCGTTTGCAAAAGGCGTGCGCATCGGAGGACGTTCCGCACGAAACCAATCGATAATCACAAAAGAAAGGAGGCAGGTGCGCGTTGAAAAGAAAAACGTTGAAAAAGTTAATCGTGTTCGTATGTACGGGCAATACCTGCCGTTCCCCGATGGCGGAATATATCTTCCGTAGAAAAGCGGAGGATTTGGGCTTGATAAAGCTGAAAATAAGCTCGGCTGGTACGCACGCGAAGAAAGGGGATAAAATCAATGAAAAATCGGCGCAAATCCTTAAAGAAAAAGGGTTTGATACGTCGTTGTTTAAGGCAAAATCGATAGACGAGCGCGCCTTGAAACAATCGCTTGCGATTATTTGCATGACGGACGCGCAAAGGGATATGCTGATGGAGATGCGTTGGCAGGTTTTGCGCGCGGCAGGCGAGGAAGAGATAGAAAACAACGTGTATTCCTTTTCCGAACTTGCAGGGTATCAAGTCATGGACCCGTACGGACGAGATATGGAGTGCTACCGCTACGTGTACGAACTAATCGACGGGGGTATGTCTGCGTTGATTGAAAAGCTGCTCCCTAAACAAATACAGGAAAAATTAAAAGAACAACCGAAAAAAACGACAAAGAAAGCAACGCAACCGACGAAAACGGTTGCGGCAAAAAATACAACCAAGAAACAAGGAGAGAAAAAATGAAAATTGCAATTGCATGCGACCATGGTGGATTGAACCTCAAAAACGCGATGAAAGCGTACGTAGAGAGCCTTGGACACGAAACGGTGGATTTTGGTACGTTCACCAAAGATTCGTGCGATTATCCCGATTTTGCGGCGGCTGCGGCGGAAGCGGTAGCCAGCGGCGAATGTGAGAGAGGTATTGTAGTATGTTCTTCGGGTATCGGCGTATCTATCGTTGCCAACAAAGTACCTGGGGTACGCTGTGCGCATTGTCACGATTTGTACTGTGCAAAATACACCCGTTTGCATAACGACGCGAACATGATTGCCTTTGGCGAAAAAGTTGTGGGCGAAGGTATGATGCAAGAACTCGTGTATACGTTCTTGACGACGGGGTTTGAAGGCGGTGAACGCCATGAACGCCGCGTGGCAAAGATTAAAGCGATTGAAGAAAAGTACAGCAAATAAGGTGAGTATGCAAAAGATTATAGCCATCGGCGGTGGGGAATTGAGAGAGAGAACCACGCTGAAAATTGACGAATATATCGCAGGGCTTGCCAAGGCGCGCGCAGGCGAAAGACGGGCAAACGCGCTGTTTATCCCAACGGCGAGTCACGATTTTATGCCCTATTATAACACTTTTCATAAAGTATATACAGGGGTTTTCGATATTAAGACGGACGTTGCATTGACGGTATTCAAAGAACCTGATTTGCAGCGGTTAAAGGCGAAATTCGAAAAAGCGGATATGATATACGTAGGCGGCGGGGATACCGTTTTCATGATGCGTAGTTGGGAAGAAAGCGGATTGCTGCCGCTGATAAAAGACGCGTATGAAAGGGGCGTTATCCTTGCAGGGCTTTCCGCGGGAGCGATTTGTTGGTTTTCGGATATCTATACCGATTCGGCATTGGTGAACGGTGAAACGGAGGAAAAGTACGCTATGTTCCAAGGCTTAGGCTGGAAAAAAGGCGTAATTTCTCCCCATTATAATGCAAGAACGCTTGACTTCGATAAAATTGTATGTTATAATTACGAAAGTGCTTTGGGGATAGAGGACAACGCGGCAATCGTGATAGAAAACGGCGAAATCGTCGGGAGTATATCAAGCGGCGGCAAGGCGTGGAAACTCACCGTAAAGGACAAGAAAATAGAAAAAGAGGAAATCGCGGAAATATAAGCGATTTCCCAAATATGCGGACGTGGCGAAATTGGCAGACGCGCAGGTTTCAGGTTCCTGTGGGTAACACCGTGTGGGTTCAAATCCCTTCGTCCGCACCAAA
>JAZRRB010000134.1:0-4058 GCA_045650385.1 Candidatus Scatosoma sp.
CGCTTGGCCCTCCGACTTCCCCTAGCGTAGTAAGTGAATACCATTTCAAGAGTTTATATTTTAGTGGAACAGCTTACGAAGTGGGTGACACGTTTTACGGCTCATCTTTAACGCTTACAAAATAATTAAAAGCAAAAGTAAATAGTAGGGGCGCGGTGCTTGGCAAAAGCACCGTGCCTTTGTTATTTTTTATAAAAAATAATAAAAAGTGCAAAAAAATGGCAAAAATATACGTAAAATAGCTTGCAAACGCTGGTCTTTTTATGGTAAAATGATATAGCTAAAAATTCACACTCGTTCATTGTGCGTAATCCGTGTCCGTAAAATCTTTTAATGCGGACGTCATTACGAGCCAAACACAAGGCGAGGAGGTAAAACGGAGGTATGAATTATGGCAGTTATCACTATGAAACAGCTTTTGGAAGCTGGCGTACACTTTGGTCACCAAACCAGAAAGTGGAATCCCAAAATGAAGAAGTACATCTTCGCGGCAAGAAACGATATTCACATTATCGACTTGCAAGTTACGGCAAACCTTATTGAAGAAGCGTATGCGTTCGTTTGCGAAAGCGTAAAAGCGGGCAAGAGCGTGCTTTTCGTTGGTACGAAAAAGCAAGCGCAAGATGCGATTAAGGAAGAAGCAGAACGTTGCGGTCAATACTATGTGAACTCCCGTTGGCTTGGCGGTTGCCTTACCAACTTCAAGACGATGAGAAGCCGTGTGGAAAGATTGGAAAAGCTTGAAGCTATGGAAGCGAACGGCGATTTCGAAGCACTTCCTAAGAAAGAAGTTATGCTTTTGAAGAAAGAAATGACGAAGTTGCAAGCGAACCTTGGCGGTATCAAGACGATGAAGGCTATGCCCGGCGTTATGTTCGTGGTAGACCCTCACAACGAAGACATCGCTATCAAAGAAGCGAAGAAGCTTGGTATTAAGATTGTTGCAATCACGGATACGAACTGCGATCCCGACGAAGTGGATTACGTAATCCCTGGCAACGATGACGCTATCCGCGCAATCAAACTCATCTCTTCCGTAATCGCAAACGCGGTTATCGAAGCAAACCAAGGTGCAGAAGCATTGGTTGCTCCCGTAGCGGAAGAAGCAGCGGAAGCTACGTCCATTGAAGAAGTAGTAGCGGCGGAAGAAAACGCATAAATCTTGCAAAACACGTTCGCCCGATGCAATTCATCGGGCGAATTTGAAAGAAGAAATAATTTAAGAATATAGGAGATAAATATTATGGCATTTACGGCAAAAGACGTAATGGCGCTCCGCGAAAAGACGGGCGCAGGCGTTATGGACTGCAAAAAGGCATTGACGGACGCTGACGGCGACATGACCAAAGCAGCGGACCTTCTTAGAGAACGTGGTATCGCAAAAGCAGATAAGAAAGCTTCCCGTATCGCGGCAGAAGGTATCGTTTCCTGCTATGTTGATGGCAAAATCGGTGTTCTTGTAGAACTCAACTGCGAATCCGACTTCGTTGCTAAGAACCCCAAGTTCGCGGCGATTGCGGAAGAAATTGCAAAAGTTATCGTAAAAGACAACCCTGCTGACGTAGACGCGCTTTTAACTTGCGCTTGCAGCGAAGGTAGCGTGGAAGAATATTTGAAGAGCAATATCGCGGTTATCGGTGAAAAGATTGCGGTTAGAAGATTCGTTCGCTACGAAAGCGAAGGCTTCCTTGCAAGCTATATCCACCTTGGCGGTAAGCTCGGCGTAATCCTCGACATGGCTGGCGAAGCTACGGACGCGGCAAAGGAAACGGCACACGATATCACCCTTCAAATCGCGTTCACGAAGCCTGCATACCTTACGAAAGACGAAGTTTCCGCGGATACGCTTGAAAAGGAAAAGGCAGTTTTGAAACAACAAGCAATGAACGAGGGCAAGCCCGAAGCTATCGCTGAAAAGATGGTTATGGGTAGAATTAAGAAATTCTACGATGAAAACTGTCTTATCGAACAAGCTTTCATCAAGGACGATTCCAAGAAGATTGGCGAATTGGTAAAAGCGGCTGGCACGGCTATCACGAAGTTCGCGTTCTTCGTAATGGGCGAAGGTCTTGAAAAGAAGAGCGAAGATTTGAACGAAGAAGTTGCTAAGCAAGTTGCTGCAATGAAAGCGTAAGCGACGCGCTCGTTATTCTAAGCGAAGAATTTTATAAATAAAGGAACGGCATTAAGCCGTTCCTTATTTTTTTGCCGTTTTTGCGTATACTGTGCGTATGGAAACGAAATGGATAGAAAGGGCGAAAGCATTACAGGAAAAATACGTAGAAATTCGCCGTAAATTGCACGCAAATGCCGAAACGGGGTTTGATTTACCCAAGACGAGGGAGATTGTCATTGATACGTTGACCGCGCTTGGCTATGCACCTGAAACGGTGGGGAAAGGTGCGATTATTGCTACGCTTGGCGAAAAGAACAAGGGCAATGCGATACTTCTTCGTGCGGATATGGACGGATTGCCGATTGCGGAAAAAACGGGCAAAGCGTATGCCTGTAAAGTGGGCAATATGCACGCTTGTGGACACGATTTGCATACGACAATGCTGCTTATGGCGGCGGAAATTCTAAAAGGGGAAAAAGATTTATCTCGTCCTGTCGTGTTTTTGTTCCAACCTGCCGAGGAAACGTTGGAAGGGGCGAAAGACGTCGTATCGTCGGGCTTGTTGTCCTTATATAACGTAGGAAACGCCGTAATGTTGCACGTTTTGACGGCAACAGACCTGCCTACGGGGCGCATCGTGGTATCTTCGGGCGGCGTTAGCGCGCCTGCCGCCGACTATTTCGCCGTAGAGGTATCGGGCAAAGCCTGTCACGGTTCTGCCCCGCAAAACGGCGTGGACGCGCTGTCCGTTTGCGCGCGCATTTTGCTCGCCTTGGAAACGCTATCCGCAAGGGAAATTTCCGCGGTAGAGCCGTTTGTTTTGACGGTGGGGAAATTGCAATCGGGCGTGGCGAGTAACGCTATCCCCGACAAAGCCGTTATGCAAGGCACACTTCGCGCGTTTGACGAAGAAGTGCGCGCGTTTGCGAAGAAGCGATTGCAAACGATAGCCAAGGGTATTGCGAAAACTTTCCGCGCCAGCGCGGAAGTGGCGTTTACAAGCGGTTGTCCTGCGCTTAAAAACAACGGGGGTATGTCTTTATCCATTGGCGAAAGGTTAAAAAATGGGCTGGGTATGGACGAGGTGAGTTATTCCTCTGATTTAGGCGGAAATGTCAAGAAAGGTATGGGCGGCAGTGAAGATTTTGCGTATATTGCCCAAGAAGTGCCGTCCGTCATGCTTGCATTATCGGCAGGGGAAAAGAAAAAGGGGTACGAATACCCCTTGCACCACCCGAAAACCGATTTTGACGAAAGCGTGTTATGGATAGGGGGATTGGCGTACGCGCTTGCTGTTTTTTCCTAACAAAAACCGCCCACGATGTCGTGGGCGGTTGCCTTATTCTAATAAATAATCCACAGAAACCTCAAAATAACGAGCAATGGCAAGTAGCGTGTCTAAATCGGGCTCACGTGCGCCTGTTTCCCAAAAACTTACCGTTTGGTTGCATACGTTGAATTTTTCCCCTAACGCACGTTGAGATAAATTTTTATCTAAACGCAACTCTTTTAAGCGTTTTCCAAAAGTATTATCTTTCATATATTTAGTTTACTACAAAATGTAGGAAAATGCTTGACTTCCTACAAAAAGTAGGATATAATATTGGCAACTAACTATATAGGAGGATAGACAAATGAAAAAGCAATGGTTGGTGTTAGGATTGGCGGCGATAATGAGTTTTGCTTGTTTGGCGGCTTGTGGCGACAAGGGCGACAACGGTGGTAATACGGGCGACGGTGGTAACAGCGAAACGGTTGTGAAAGGTGAGAAAGTTTCCGCGGAGCAATGGGCTACGGCAATGCAATTGGTGGATTTTACCAACGTAGTATGGGAGGTAAATTATAAATCGATAGAAGCGGATGGTACGTTATGGGAAGATGGAACAATCCGTATGGTGTATCTTGACGGCATGTATTATGAATATACAGACCAATATGAAGG
>JAZRRB010000135.1:0-4484 GCA_045650385.1 Candidatus Scatosoma sp.
CCACCGCCAACTTTTACAGCGTACTTTTCAAAAATACGCATATTCGGAGTGGTCTTTCTCGTATCTAAAAGTTTGGTTTTTGTGCCTTCAAACAACTTTGCAATATTACGAGTATAAGTTGCAATACCACTCATTCTTTGCAAGAAGTTAAGAGCCGTTCTTTCGCCCGATAAAAGCACTCTTATATCGCCACGAATAACGCCAAGTTTTTCGCCTTTTTTAACTTCATCACCGTCGTTGCAGAAGAAAATAACCTTTGTATTTTCGTCTAAAAGTTCAAATACTCTTTTGAAAACTTCTAACCCTGCAACAACGCCGTCTTGCTTACAAATAAGTTCTACTTCACCCTCTTGATATTCACGCATTACCGAATTAGTGGTAATATCTTCGCTTGTAATATCCTCTTTAAGTGCGCCTAAAATTAAATCGTCGGCGTTCATTTTCATTGTTACGTTGTTCATTGTAGATTTTCTCCTTTTCTCTTTTTCTATTGCCGCAAGTACGGTCTTTTTATATTCTTCTTTATAATTTTTATATTGATTTTCGTTAATGCTTATCGGCTCGTCAAAGTTAGACGGCTCATAAATTTCACTTATTTGCATTGCTGCACGCTTTGCAAATACAAGACTTTCAAGTAAAGAATTGCTTGCAAGTCTATTCTTGCCGTGTACGCCATTGCAAGCTGTTTCGCCCGCTGCATACAACCTTTGCATAGACGTTTTGCTATATCTATCTACGTCAATACCGCCCATAAAATAATGTTGCGACGGAACGACGGGAATCGGCTCTTTCGTAACGTCATAACCCACTTCCAAACAATGCTGATAGATATGCGGGAAATGCGTTTTTATCTCTTCTTCAGGGATAGGCGACATAGAAAGCCAAACGTGTTCGCTCCCGTCCTTTTTCATTTGTTTGAAAATAGCATCTGCAACAACGTCACGGGGTTGGAGTTCATCTACAAATCTCTCGCCTTTTGCATTAAGCAAGATTGCGCCCTCTCCTCTAACCGATTCTGATATTAAAAATTCTCTGCCACCCGACTTATCAAAAAGCGTTGTTGGGTGAATTTGAATATAGTCGATATGTTGTAGCTTTATGCCGTGCTTTAATGAAATAGCAAGTGCATCGCCGGTTAGGTGCGGATAGTTCGTAGAGTGTTCATACAGTCCACCGATTCCACCCGTAGCCATCATTGTATAGTCCGCTAATATGTAAGAATATTTCCCATCTTTATCGTGTCCAATAATACCATAGCAAGTATTGTTTCTGCAAACAATATCTACCATTGTATAACTTTCAATGAGCGTGACATTTGGAAGTTTCTTCACGGCTTCTAATAAATGCGACGTAATCTCTTTTCCCGTTTCATCTTCGTGAAAAAGTATTCTCGGTCTTGAATGAGCGCCTTCTTTCGTATAGGCGAAATCTTCTCCGTCTTTTTCAAAACGCACGCCGTAGCCAACGAGTTCGTTAATAACCGAACGGGAAGAACGTATCATTATATCTACCGAATCGGGATTATTCTCGTAATGTCCTGCTCTCATCGTATCTTCAAAGAACGAATCGTAATCGTTTTCATCGTGAAGAACGCAAATACCGCCCTGTGCTAAAAAGGAATCGCTCTTTTCAAGTTCGTCTTTGGTTACAATAATTATTTTTTTATCTTTTGGTAGGTTGAGTGCCGTGTATAATCCCGCCGCACCACAACCTACGATAACGATGTCCGTTTTTATCATCTTATTTCGCAAGCTCCAACATTCTGTCCAAAGGTAATTTTGCACGTTCTCTTGTTTGTTCGTTAATCTCTATTGCGTTTTCTTCCGTTTCCAAAGCCTTTAATAACTTGTCCAACGTATTTAATTTCATATCCACGCAACAAGGACTTGTCTTTGTGAAATAGAATTTCTTATTCGGATTATCCGTTTCTAACTTAAACTTAACGCCATCTTCCGTACAAATGATAAATTCCGTGCAATCAGATTGATTTGCGAAATCTATAATTTCTGCTGTACTACCGATATAATCGGAAAGTTCAAGTATCTTTTGCTCACATTCAGGGTGAGAAAGAACAAGTGCGTTAGGATGTAATTTCTTTTCTTCTAAAAGTTCTTCAACGGAAATTTGCACGTGAATAGGACAATATCCGTCATTTAAGATTATGTTCTTTTCGGGAACTTGCTCGGCAACATATCTTCCAAGATTTTTGTCGGGAATAAAGAAAATGTTTTTGTTAGGCAACGCTTTTACGATTTTAACGGCATTAGAAGAAGTCACACAAACGTCGCTTTGGCATTTGAGTTCTGCCGTTGAATTGATATAGCATACGACTGCTAAATCATCATATTTTGTTCTCATTTCTTCAATCTTTCCTGCCTTTACCATATGTGCCATAGGACAATCGGCACTAACGTCCGGCATTAAAACTTTCTTATTAGGATTGAGTATCTTTGCGCTTTCGCCCATAAAGCCTACACCGCAAAATACGATTACGTCTGCATCGCTATTTTTTGCTATCTTTGCAAGATAGAAAGAATCCCCTACGTAATCTGCAACTTCTTGTATTTCAGAAGGTGCATAGTAATGCGCAAGTATAATTGCGTTTTTCTTTTCTTTTAGTTCACGGATTTTATTTTCCGCACCCACTCTCATTTGAAAACACCTCGTACAAATAATTCATTCTCCGTTATTATAGCACTTATGTTTACATCTGTCAACTTTACTGTAAAGTTTTAGAAAAGTTTTTAGAAAAAATGGCTTATGAAATCATCATAAGCCACTATATTACTATGCTTTAATCCTTTTAAGTTTCTTTGTGTTAAATATGCTCGTATATATATCGCTTAAAACACTTTCTTTACTTATTAAAATTAACAGTAATGGTTGTTCCCACTCCTATATCGCTTTCAATAGATAATTCAGCTTTATACAATGCGCAAATATGTTTTACGATTGCAAGTCCTAAACCCGTACCACCTGTTTTTTTAGAGCGAGATTTATCTACACGATAAAATCTTTCGCAAAGGCGTGGAATATTTTCTTTTTCAATACCGATTCCCGTATCGGAAACTTTCAACTCAACACCGTCCGTTTCTTCTACTATTGAAACCGTAATTTTGCCGTTATCTTTATTGTAATTGATAGCGTTAGAACAAAGATTTTCAACAAGCTCAAATATTTTTTTACTATCAGCAACAACTGTTGCATTTCCCGTAATAGTCGCCGTAATGTTTTTCTCGGCAAGCTTGGTTGATAATTCAGCCAAAACTTCTTCGGCTATTTCACGCAAATTAACGTCTGCCAAAACAAGCTCCGTTTCTTCGCCACGTTCTAATTTACTCAATTTTAACATATCTGAAATAAGCGAAGCAAGGCGTAAACTTTCTTTGTGTATTCTATCAACTTGTTTTTTAGAGCCGTCGTCAAGCGTTTCTTTCGTTAAAAGTATTTCAGACAAACCTTGCATAACTGCAACGGGAGTTTTTAACTCGTGAGAAGCGTTAGCAAAGAAGTCACTTTTTTGCTTTTGCATAGCCTTTTCGCTCGTAACATCCGTGATAATTACAATAGAATATACACTATCGCTATGATTTTCGACCTTACGAATTACAACTGATAATTCTTTACCTTTATACGTGTATTCCGATGCGTAATTTTCGCCAAGATGACGTGCGATTTTTTCACAAAGCGGTAAATCGTCAATAAGATAGATAAAGTCTTTACCCGTAAGATTTTCGTTAGAATCAAAGATTGTAGAAATACTCTTGTTTACGAAAATAATCTTTTTGTTTTCGTCGATTGCAACTATACCTTGCGAAACGTTTTCAAGCACCGTATTCAATTTATGGTGTTCTTCTTGCACTCTTTGAATATGAGTATGTGTATTTGCGTTTAACTCGTTAATTTGATTAAGTACGGAATAAAGTTCAGGTTCGCCCGAATCCGTTTTGATAGGCTTATAGTTCCCTGCATTTAAGCTACGCAAACTCTCTCCTACTTCAGTAATTTTGCCCGATATTTTTTCAGACAATACGTTGGAAATTATAATAGAGCAAATCAAGCATAAAACTAAAACCACGATTAAAATAGGAAGTGCAACGCCTAAATATCCGTTAATTTGGTTACTTTTTATCGCTAAACGTAAGATAATTTCCGTTCCATCCGAAAGTTCCGTTTTCAAAGCATAATAGGTCATATTACAACCGAACGTTTCAGAATATCTTTCTACCGTTTCAGGCTTTCCGTTCAAAGCATTTTTTACTTCTTCACGGTTGATATGATTTTCAAGTGGAGATTTTGTGTCGCTTTCATATAAAACGTTTCCGTCTAAATCCATAATGGTAACACGGAAAGCATCGTCATTAGAATATCTTGCAAAACCCGAAAAATCTTCTTCCGTTTGAACGAGCGAGCAAGCAAGCTCCGTTTCTTCCGCAAGTCTTTCTTTCATCATTGTTTTTGCGTTTATGTTCACGGCAACGATA
>JAZRRB010000136.1:0-16299 GCA_045650385.1 Candidatus Scatosoma sp.
AATGCGTTGGTAAGCGTTTGCAAGGTTGCGTTGGTGAGTGCAAGACGGAACTTCTTCGTCTTTTCGTCCTCTGCGGATAAAATTTTGCAATCGAAATAGAATTTGTTGAACTTTTGCGAAACGTCCACTGCAAATCTTGCAATAAAAGACGGTTCGTATTTCTCCGCAGCCGCTTTTACTGTGTCGGGGAAGGTTGCAAGCGCTTTAACAAGCTCGATTTCCTGCGCGCAAAGGGTGGGGATTTCAAAGCTTTCAGGCGCGCCGCCCTTTTGCAAGACGGAATTGGCTCTTGCGCAGGTGTACTGCACGTAAACGCTCGTCTCGCCGTCGAAATTGAGGACTTTATCGTAAGAGAACACGATATCCTTAATTTTATTGTTATAAAGCGCGCCGAAGATAACCGCACCTACGCCCACCTTTTTAGCAACCTCTTCCTTGTTTTCCAAGTCGGGGTTCTTTTCGTCGATAATGGTGTACGCCTTTTCAATGCATTTTTTGATAACGTCTTCGAGGAAGACTACGTTGCCCTTTCTCGTGGACATAACGCCCTCTTCCAAGGACACCATGCCGTAGGCTACGTGTACCAAATCTTTCGCCCAATCCTTGCCCATCATATCAAGCACCTTAAAGAATTGCTTAAAGTGCAAGTTTTGTTGATAAGCAACGACATAAAGGCATTTATCGAAATCGTACGTATTCTTTCTATATTGCGCCGCCGCCATATCACGCGTTGCATAAAGAGAACTGCCGTCCGATTTCAAGATAATGCAAGGGGGCATACCGTATTCTTCCAAATCCACTACTTGCGCGCCGCGGCTTTCCGTGAGCAAACCTTTTTCTTTGAGTTCGTCTACAATCGGTTGCATTTTATCCGAATAGAAGCTTTCCCCTGCGTACGAATCGAAATGGATATCAAGCATATCATAGATTTTTTGCACGTCTTTAAGCGTTAAATCCTTAAACCAATGGAAAAGAGCCAAACACTCCTCGTCGCCTTGCTCGATTTTCTTGAAATATGCGCGAGCTTCGTCATCGTATTCGGGGTGCTCTTCCGCTTCTTTATGGAAACGCACGTACAATTCGTTGAGCGCGCGGATACCGCCTTGTTCTATCGTGGCTTTATCCCCCCAACGCTTATACGCGGAAATAAGTTTACCAAACTGCGTACCGTAATCGCCAAGGTGATTGATACCCACCGCCTTGTAACCAAGGTAATTAAAAATACGATACAGCGCACCGCCAAGCACCGTTGTGGACAAATGCCCGATATGGAAAGGCTTAGCGATATTGATAGACGAATAGTCGATACAAACCGTTTTCCCTTCGCCAATTTCGTCCGCGCCGTAGTTTTCCTTTTGCGATAAAATTTTATCGAGCGTAGCGCGCACAAAACCGTCTTTGTTGATTTTGAAATTCAAATATCCGTTGACGGCGGACACTTCGCTGATAACCTCGTCCGTTGCCACCGTGCCTTTAAGCGTTTCCGCTATCATTACGGGGCTTTTGCGCAAGATTTTTGCGAACTTAAAACAAGGGAGCGCGTAATCTCCCATTTCAGTATTGGGAGGCAGGGCGAGAAGTTCGTAAATATCCTCGCTCGTTATCCCTTCCACTTGCAATTTTTCGGCAATATATTTCTTGTAATCCATAATTTACCCTTCACGTTTTCATTTTTCCATAATACTATATCACATTTTTAATTTTTGAGCAAGTATTTTTTCAATTTAGCCAACTTTAATTTGCTAAATTTTGAATTTTGTATTATAATAGATAGGAAATTCAACAAATTAAAGGAAGTACGAAGATATGAAACTCGGCGTTGTAGGTCTGCCCAACGTGGGCAAATCCACTCTTTTTAACGCAATCACACACGCAGGCGCAGAGTGCGCCAATTATCCTTTCTGCACCATCGAGCCGAACGTCGGCGTCGTGGCTGTTCCCGATGAGCGCTTGGATAAACTTGCCGCGCTTTACTCCAGCAAAAAGGTAACCCCTGCCGTTATCGAATTCGTTGACATTGCAGGTCTTGTCAAAGGCGCGTCCAAGGGCGAAGGCTTGGGGAATAAATTCCTCTCCCATATCCGCGAGGTAGACGCTATCGTGCACGTAGTACGTTGTTTTGAGGACAGCAATATTACGCACGTGGATAACAAAATAGATCCTGTAAACGATATTGAAACGATTAACCTCGAACTCGTTTTATCGGACATGGAAGCGGTACAAAACCGCATGAATAAGGTAAAAGTGCAAGCACGCGGCGGCGCGGATAAAAAGGCGCAAGAGGAATATGCCTTCCTTGAAAGATTGTATAAGCACCTTGAAAGCGAAAAACCTGCGCGTAACTTCCCTCTTGCCGACGGCGAGGACGAGTTTTTGAAAAACTGTTTCCTTCTAACCGTGAAACCTGTGATTTACGCTGCAAACATCAAAGAAAGCGATATGGGCAAAGCGGAAAACGAGCTCCCCTTTGTTGTGAAAGTGCAAGAATTTGCCGCAAACGAGGGCGCGGAAGTGCTTGTTATTTGCGCAAAGACGGAAGAAGAATTATCGCAAATGGACGCAGACGATAAAGCGTTGTTTATGGAAGAATTCGGGCTTGGCGAAAGTGGCTTGGATAGATTGATTAAAAAATCGTACGCTTTACTTGGGCTTATCTCCTATCTTACGGCAGGCGAAAAAGAAACGCGTGCTTGGACGATTGTGAAAGGCACGAAAGCCCCCCAAGCGGCAGGCAAAATCCATACCGATTTTGAAAAAGGCTTTATCCGCGCGGACGTTGTAAATTGGGAAATTTTACTCAACCTCGGCTCTATCGCGGCGGCGAAAGCGGAAGGCAAAGTGCGTAGCGAAGGCAAGGAATACGTTATGCAAGACGGCGACGTTGTGGAATATTATTTCAACGTTTCCAAGAGCAATAAATAATACGTTATAAAAAAATCGAACGGCGGACAGTTTTGTCCGCCGTTTTCGTTTATAGTTTTTGCGTTTCTTTTAAGTAATCTTCCAAAATTTCCGCCGCAAGCGCCACCATATCCGCACAAGAACGTTTTTGATAATATTCTTTCGTGCGTTTTTCCGCTTCGCCACCTATCTCGACGGGTACTTTCATACCGGCTAAAAGCTCCGCGCAAATCAAACTGCCCGTTTGCGCTTTGAACTTTCCGCAAAGCTCTTGTACGATAGCGTAGGTATTCTTCTTATTTTCAGGCGTATTTTCACTATCCGCAAATACCGCGCCTATTACAAACGCCATTCCGCTTACCGCGCCGCAAGTTAAGCGAAGTCTGCCCAAACCGCCGCCGAAAGGCAACGTTAATTTGCTTATCATCGCCTCGTCCAAACCGATGATATCGGAAAAAGCAAGCGCTACCGCTTGCGAACAAGCAAAACCTTGTAAAAAATATTCTTTTGCCCTTTCAGTTCTTGACATTTATTCTTGCTCCTGTTATAATATTTTATGTTTGTGGTAAAAATATCCTATAAGCTTATTATAACACGAAGAATATGAAAAAAGCAAGAAAAACGAAAGACGTTTTCAAAGGAGAGAATATATGATTGGCGTTGTCGTAGCAATGCAAAGGGAAGCGGATATCCTGCTTCAACAAATGAAAATCAGCCGCAGCTTGACGGTGAGCGGTAAAAAAGTACACGTGGGCATGGCATTTGGGAAAGAAACCGCCGTTTGCGTATGCGGCGTGGGTAAGGTGAACGCCGCACTTGGCGCACAAATTCTCGTTAGCAAGTTCGACGCGAGAAAATTATTCAATTTCGGCGTGGCAGGCGGTTTGAACAAAGGTACGGAGCTTTGCGCCGTATATCAAATCAACGAAGCTGTTCAATTCGACTTCGACCTCACGCAACTCAACGGCACAAAAATCGGGACTTTGGACGAATATAAAGAAAATTACCTTACACTTAATCATTTCCGCGCGAAATTACCCCTCAAAAAATTGGGGACGTCGGATAGATTTAACGATTCCCCTGCCGATTACAAGCTTTTGACGGAAGAATTAAAAGCGGATATTAGAGATATGGAAGGCGCGGCAATCGTGCAAGCGGCATATTCCGCAACCCTCCCTGTATACAGCGTAAAAGCCATTTCCGACGTGGCTGGTAGCGGCAGCACTACCGAACAGTTTTTGGAAAACAAGGATAAAGCTTTGCAAAATTTGAAAGCGTATCTTCCTATCCTTTTTGAAGAATTATAATCTATACAAAGGTGAAATTATGATCGATTTAGGCGATTGGAACGAGCGGCTTGCCCCTCTTTTTGCCGATGAACGCTATCAAAAAATCCGTACGTTTTTAATCGAGGAATACCGCAACCACGTGGTATACCCCGATATGTACGATTTATATAACTGTTTCCGCTTTACGCCGTTTGAAAAATTGCGCGTGGTGCTTTTGGGACAAGACCCCTATCATAACGTAGGTCAGGCGCACGGGCTTTGCTTTTCCGTGCAGGACGGCGTGCCAAATCCCCCGTCGCTGGAAAATATCTTTAAGGAATTGCAATCGGATATCGGTTGTGAAAAACCCAAAAACGGCAATTTAACCAAGTGGGCAAACGAGGGCGTGCTTCTTATGAACACCTCGCTTACCGTTAGAGAACATCAAGCAAATTCCCATAGTAAATGCGGTTGGGCTTGGTTTACGGATAGTGTAATTAAGCTGATTTCTCAGCAAAAAGAACACGTCGTCTTTATCCTTTGGGGAGGAAACGCAAGAAGTAAAAAACTGCTCATTGATAGTAGCAAACATTATATTATCGAGTGCGTACACCCCTCCCCCTTATCCGCCTACAACGGATTTTTCGGGAGCAAACCGTTTAGCAAAACCAACGAATATCTTATATCGAACGGCTTACCGCCGATTGACTGGGATTTAACGAAATAAAAATAATAACCGCCGTTGCGAGATTTCTCGCAACGGGGGTAGTTTTTTATTCTTCTTTATTTTCCATTTCTTCTTCCTCGTTACCAAGGGTTAGCGTGCGTTTGCACCAGTTTCTTACGCCGCATTTGGGGCAACGCAATCTACGGTACATAATCGTATGCGCGCCCATAAGATATGCGCCGAACGAGGGAACGAATTTTGCCTTGCATTTTTGACACTGATACCCCCCTGCGGTAAATTCTAACACGCACATAACACCGATTCCGCCGACCATAATAAGCACGGCTATACAAATCAACGCGATGCGCCAACCGATAGGCATTTCAAAATAAGACGAAATCATAATAATCGTTAAACTGCCCAAGAGGGTAATTACCATTATGATAACTTCCATCCATAATTTGCGTTTATTTTCTTTTCTTTCCTCGATTAAATTCATTAAGTTTTCCTCCGCTTTCTTTTTGTATTCGGTTTCGGAAATGCGTTCAGCGGACAAGAGTTCGTTTACCGTTATCCCAAGCGTTTTGCAAAGCGGCAACATTAAGGAAACTTCGGGCAATCCTCCGCCCGTTTCCCATTTGGATACCGTCTTATCGCTAATGAGTAAAATTTCCGCAAGTTGTCTTTGCGTCAAGCCCTTTTCTCTTTACGGATTCTTGCAATAAATTGCCCTGTCAGTTTTTGGTCCATTTCCTACCTCCACACATATTTTATCACAAACAACAGTAATTTTGCCCCTATGAGGCGTAGAATTTACTCTTTTTCTTTTCTTTTTTACGTTGAAAAACGAATTTTTAGAGCACAAGCATTTGGAAAACCCAGAACATAAGCGGTATCGTGCCTATTGAAAAAGCGGAAGTTACCAGCGACATAGCCGCCGCATCCGAGGTATCCTTTCCATACGCCGCGGGAATAACGATGGCGTTTAAGCCCATTGGTAAGCACATAAACATCATGCCGCAAATTAGCATACTTTCGCTAATAAATCCGCCGATTGGCAACCACATACAAACGGCTATGTAAAGAAGCGGATAAACGAGCATACGAAATGCGGAAATAACGTACAAACGCCATTGTATCAATACGCTGAAATCCGCTTTGGCAATCACTATGCCCGTCAACAGCATAGCAATCGGCGACATACAGCTACCCAAGCCGTTTACTACCGTTGTAACCGTTTGGGGTAATTTCCAACCGACAAGCCCGATAATTATCCCTAAAATCATCGCCAAAACCGTCGGATTAAAAACGTTTTTTAAGATTTCCCCCATCTTTCGTTTTTCCCCGTCTTCTCTACTGAGCAAAAGCGCAGGCACTCCCCATAAATAGGAAAGAAAACCGATAGGCAAAATAAACACTGTATAATCGAAAAATACGTCGGGGAATACGGCGAGCATCACAGCGTTGCCCATAAAAGAAATATTTGATATTGTCAAACCGTATTGCGCTATTTTGCGAAGATATTCCTCCCTATATATCCATTTGGCGATACCATAGGAAAAGGGTAAAACCACGACGAGCAAAATACAGGCAAAGAGCAACGCTTTCCAAACGGATGCCAACGTTTCTATCGTGCATTTTTCAATATACGCACCCAACACCAACGCAGGCAAAAACAAATAATTTTCTAATTTGGACAAAGCTTCGTCTGCGTTTTGTGGCAATAATTTGCATTTTAACAAAAGAAATCCTATCACAATAAACGCAAAAAGGACTATCATTTGATAAAGTATCGGTAAAAACATAACGCCGCCTTATAATAATTTCGCCAAAATCTTTTTCAATGCGTATTTACAATGCTCGTACGTCAAGCCGCCTTGGAAATACGCCGTATACGGCTCTTTTACGGGCGCGTCCGCGGAAAGTTCTATCGACGCCCCCTCCACAAAACAGCCTGCCGCCATAATTACTTTGCTATCGTACCCCGGCATATCCCACGGTTCTAACGTCACAAAACTATCCACCGGCGAAGCTTCCTGCACCGATTGAATAAACGCGCAAAGTTGCTCCGCTGTGTCAAAACGGATTGCGCGCGTAATATCCGCAGGCGTTTTATCAAGCTTTGGAAAGTTCTCATAACCGAGTTTTTCCATGCATTTCCCGATAACCAAACTACCTTTTATCGCTTGATTGACGGTATGCGGCGCTAAAAATAAGCCTTGATAGAACAATCGATACCCGTACGCATACGAGCCCACTTCGTTGCCAATCGACGGCGCGGTAAGACGTCTACCAATCAAATCGATATAATTTTCCTTTCCGACGATATACCCGCCCGTCGGCGCAAGTCCGCCTCGGGGGTTTTTGATAAGCGAACCTACGGCTACGTCCGCACCAACGTCGCAAGGTTCTTGCTTTTCAACGAACTCACCATAGCAATTATCTACGAAAATACAACCGTTAAAGCCGAGTTTTCGAACAAAAGCGCAAATATCCCCGATTTCCGCTACCGTAAACGCATCGCGAAGTTCGTACCCACGCGAACGCTGAATATAAATCATTTTCAAGCCGTCTTTCAATCTATTATATTCTTTTTTAATAGCCGTTTTATCAAATTTTCCGTCCTCGCTTAAATCAACGCAGTTAAAAGAAATACCGTAATCTTTCAGCGAACCGTTTCCTTCACCAAAAATAACGCCGCGAATCGTATCATACGGCATACCCGATATACAAAGCACGCCATCCCCCGTACGCAGCACGCCAAAAAGCGCCACCGAAAGCGCGTGCGTACCCGAAAGCAGCGCAGGCGAAACAATGCCGGCCTCCGCACCAAGCGACTTTGCAAACACGTCGCCAAGAGCAAAACGTCCGTCGTCACCGTAACCGTAACCTGTCGTGCCGTTAAAATGTCTTACGGCAATACTGTGCGCGTTGAACGCTTTTAATACCTTTTCTTGATTATATTCGCTAATTTCGTCCGCTTTTTTGAAATTTTCTACAAGCGAGGCCTCCGCCTCTTTAATTAATTGTTCCGCAGTCATTGGAAACCCCTTTTTTATGTATTATGCCACACATAATTACTATGCCTGACATTTTTAACTATGCCAAACATAGGTATTATGATAGACATAGTACGTTATTTTTTAGTTTTTGAGCATATTTATAACGTTTTCCGCCGTTGCCTGCTCAGGCGAAAGAAACACGTGGTTTTGCATACGTTTGAAGAAAGTTTGTTGTCTTTTCGCGTAGTTTCGGGTGTTTTTTTGAATCAATTCTATCATTTCCGCCTGCGTCCAGCCGTTTTGCAAGCCTTCCGCTACTTCTTTATAGCCAATCCCCTGCATACATTGCATATCCGTCGTTACGCCGCCATTTAACAAATCTTGCACCTCTTGGAGCAAGCCGTTGGCAAACATTTGCTCCACGCGAAGGTTAATCCTCTCGTACAACGTTTCCCTTGGATATTCGATAGAAACGGACAAGAAATCAAAGCGAGGGATTTGTTTATCGTTTTGCTGAGATTTCGCTTTGCCTGTGATATCGTAAATTTCCAAAGCGCGTATTACCCTTTTCACGTCGTTTGCGTGCAATTTTTCCGCGCTTTCTTTATCTACCTTGGAAAGAAGCCCATGCACGTATTCCGCGCCGTATTCCCTTGCAAGCTCCTCGTATTTCGCACGAATTTCCGCATTTGCACCGACGTTACCGAATTGGCTTTTATATAAAAGCGATTGGATATAAAAACCCGTTCCACCGCAAATTATCGGCGTTTTTCCCTCGGATAACAGTTTTTCCACGATAGGAAGCGCCGCCTTTTCATAATCGCTAACGGAAAACACGGCCGTTGGCTCTACCACGTCGATTAAATGGTGTAAAACGCCGCGTTTTTCCTCATTTGACGGCTTTGCCGTGCCGATATTCAAGTTTTTATAAACGAGCATAGAATCGGCGGAAATAATCTCTGTATTCAATTTTTCAGCGCAGGAAACGGCAAGGGAAGTCTTTCCCGAAGCCGTCGCGCCGCAAATAACCAATACTTTGGGCATTATACAATCCTTTTGAACATTTTTTCAAGCTGAGTTTTCGTGATTTTTACAACGACAGGTCTGCCATGCGGGCATTTTAAGCCCATATCGCCGTCCATTTGTCTAAACAGTTCGTCTATTTCCGCGCGAGAAATATCCATACCGCCTTTTATTGCCGCTTTGCAGGCTGCTTGCGCCAATTTATCCTTCAACAGTTCTTCCAGCTTAATCGCACGATAACCGTTGACTTCGCCTAAAATTTGATTAAAGAACGAGCCTACGTCGATTTTGGGAATATCTACGGGAACGGCACGCACCTTAAATTCGTTATCCCCGCTTTCGTCTATCTCAAAGCCCATCGCGCGAATATCTTCGATGCGTTCGCGGATAAACGTCGCTTCAAAGGCGTTTAATTTCAAATCATAAGTTACAAGCAACGGCTGATAAATGCGTTCTCTCGATTGCATACGCGCTTTCAATTTATCAAAGAGCAAACGTTCGTGCGCGGCGTGCTGGTCGATGACGAGCATTTCGTCGTCTCTTTGATATAATAAATAGGTATTGAAGAGTTTTCCAACGTATACGCAAGAAGAAACGTCGATTTTATCCTGCTTCGCTTTTGTATCGAGCGATTCTAAATAGCGTTTATTCTCTTCAAAATGGTCGTACGCATCGAGCGCCACGTCATTGGCGCTTTGTCCGTCAGGATCGTCAAAACGCAGCATTACAGGCGCCTTATAAACCGCGCCAGGGAATAAATCCAACAACTTCTTCGGTTCACCCTCCGTCTTTTTCAAAGAACATTTTTTAGGGTTAGAAAATTCTTCCTCTGATTTGCAGACAACGTTTTTTCCGTTTTTATCAAATTCGGGAATAAGCTCGATAGGAATAAAGCCGTTTTCATGCGGAATCGGCGTCATGGACGTGGGTGCAAACGGCTTTTTGCGTTGCTTTTTGCCGAAAGGATCGCACTCGTCAATTTCCTTTTTCGCCTGTTCGTAAGTGAGCGTTTCAAAACCGAATACTGAATCACTAGAAGAAGTTTTCTCTATTTTTGCCGGTTCTTCCTTTGCTTGCTCTAAAATGCTTTCGGAAAGCGTTTTTTTCGCAGGTTCTTTTACCGTATTTTGCGTCTGCGCTACACCGCCAAGGTCGTCAAAACGAGAAGCATAGTCGTTGACGGTTGCCTGCGGTTTTGTCGTTTCTAAATCTTTTTCAGGCACGATATATTCCAGCGCGTTCGATTTGCCGTCCAAAACGGAAGAAAGCACGGAATATATGCAACCGTAAATAATGCCGTTATCCGCAAAACGGACGTCCGCTTTATTGGGATGCACGTTTACGTCTACAATGCCCGTAGGCACGGTGATATGCAAAACGTAGAAAGGATATTGGCGTTTCATTAAATACGCGTTATACGCGCCGGAAATCGCCGCGGAAACGGTAGAATTAAGAATATATCTCCCGTTCAAAAATACGCTTTGATAGCTTTTATTCGGTTTGGAAAAGTTTTGATTACCGATATACCCGCGAATACGAATACCGTGTTTTTCCGCATTAATTTCGATACATTGCGAACGGGTAGCCGCGCCGTACACGCATACGAGCGCCTCTTCCATTCCACCGCCAAAAGATTGCAATATCTTCTTACCGTTGGCGTAATACGTAAAGGCAATATCGTGGCGATTGAGTATAAACCTGGAAACAAACGTCGTTATATCCGCTTCTTCCGCTTTATCCGATTTTAAGAAATTCAAACGCACGGGTGCGTTAAAGAACAGCGATTCTACTTCGACAACCGTGCCCTTTTCCCCAGGCGTTTCTTCGATAAAGCCCATTTCACCGCCGTTAGAGCGCAAACAATAGCATTTTCCGCCCTCAACCATGGACGTAATCGACATCTTGGATACAGCGGCAATAGACGCCACCGCCTCGCCGCGGAAACCAAGCGTCATAATATTTTCCAAATCTTCCGCCTTCGCAATCTTGCTTGTCGCGTGCGGCAAGTAAGCAGACTGCAAATCGTCGCGTTCAATACCGCAACCGTTATCAACGACGCGGATAAGCTGTTTACCGCCCTTTTCAATGGAAATTTCAATTTCCGTAGCGCCGGCGTCAATGGCGTTTTCGACGAGTTCCTTAACAACGGAATAAGGACGGTCTACCACTTCGCCTGCAGCGATTCGGTTGTATACTTTGGAAGGCAGTATATTGATTTTTGCCATATCAATTTCCCTCGGTTATTTTTTCTTTTAAGTCGCTAAGAAGCAACAATGCTTGCATGGGCGAAAGCGTATTCACGTCCGTTTGCATAAGGATTTTTTCCACTTCCGTAAACGTTCTTTCTTGCGTTTCCTCTTCCTCGATTACAAGCTTCTTTTTACCGCTCATTAAATCGTTCTTTTCCAATGCGCGCAATATCAATTTCGCCCTTGACGTCACTTGCTTAGGCACACCTGCAAGCGAGGCGACTTCGATACCGAAACTTCTATGCGCGCCGCCACGGACAATTTTACGCAAGAATACGATAATGCCGTTGAGTTCCTTTACGGTAACTTTATAATTCTTCACGCCTTCTAACGTATCTTCCAGCTCTGTCAACTCGTGATAATGCGTGGAAAAAAGCGTCTTTGCGCGAACTTGCGAAGCAAGATATTCGACAACTGCCCAAGCAATGGAAAGTCCGTCATAGGTACTTGTTCCGCGTCCAACCTCGTCCAATACCAGCAAGCTGTCTTTCGTGGCGCGTTGTAAAATCGTCGCCACTTCCGTCATTTCCACCATGAACGTACTTTGGTCGAATATCAAATTATCGCTTGCGCCTACGCGCGTGAAAATTCTGTCCGTAATAGGGATTTCCGCTGATTTTGCAGGAACAAATGCGCCGATATGCGCCATTAACGTGATAAGCGCAACCTGTCGCATATACGTGCTTTTCCCTGCCATATTCGGGCCCGTAATGACGGCGCATCGGTTTTCTCCGTTATCCAAAATGGTATCGTTGGGTACAAATCTGTCTTTGGCAATCGCCTCAACGACAGGATGTCTACCTTCTAAAATGACAAGCGGAGCACCGCTTTCTTTGATACGGGGACGAACGTAACGACGTTCTTTGGCTACCGTTGCAAAAGATACCAAACAATCGAGCATGGCAAGCGCCGAGGCTATTTTTTGCAAATCCTGCAAATTCTCCAAAAGAATTTGCATCAATCTTTGGTAAATTTGGTTTTCAAGACGTAACGCCTTTTCGCCGCTTGTAAGCACCTTTTCTTCTATCTCTTTCAATTCTTCCGTGATATACCGCTCGCCCGTGGTCAACGTTTGTTTACGGATATAATCGGCAGGGGCTTGGTCCTTAAAAGAATTGGTGATTTCGATATAATATCCAAACACGCGGTTATACCCTGTTTTTAAGGTCTTAATGCCCGTGCGTTCTCTTTCTCTTGCTTCAATTTCACGGATAAGTTCTACTGCGCCTTTATTATAACGACGAAGTTCGTCAAGTTCCGCATTAAAGCCGTCGCGGATATATCCGCCGTCTTTCATTACCGAACTTGCATCAGGAGAAATCGCTGCGTCCAAAAGCTGTGCAAGCGATTGCATATCGACGATATTTTCATCGATTTCCTTTAATATCTTCGAGGAAAACCCGGAAAGTTGGAATTTTACCGTAGGCAACGCGCTCAGCGCGTTGGCAAGTGCCAAACAGTTTCTTGGATGGAAATTCTTGTTGGATATTTTACCCGTCAAACGTTCCATATCCTTTATTTCATACAAGGTTTCCGCAAGCGCTACGCGCACGACGGCGGCGTTATACAATTCTTCCACGCCCTCTTGACGACGTTCGATTTCCGCTTTGTCTTTGAGCGGTGAAAGCACCATTCTATTCAAAAGGCGTGCGCCCATGCCCGTCTTCGTTTTATCGAGCACCCACAAAAGTGTTCCGTATTTTTTATTATCCGCGTTATTATGCGTAAGTTCTAAATTCTTAACCGCAATCGTATCCAACTCCATGTATTTATTACGATTGATTGTTTTAATGGAATTGATATTGGCAAGCGCGTGTTTTTGCGTGTCGCGTAAATATTCCAAAAGAGCACCTGCGGCGGCAATCATGTTTTCTTTTGCCGAAAGTCCGTACGGCGCAAGCGATTGTACTTTGAATTGCTCTAATAAATTCTTTTCCGCGCGTTTTACGTTAAACGCCCAAGGCACGTAGCAAGAAAAAGGCGGCAATTGATTATGTTTTAATTCCTTAACGTCCTTACTTGCGGAAAGCATATCTTCATTGCAAATAATTTCCGCCGCGGCAAGCTTTAATATTTCGCCAACCGCATCCTCTACCGCAAGTTCGCCAACAAATTCTTCCGCCAAAAATTCCCCCGTCGTAATATCCGCCCAAGCAAGCGCAACGGTTTCTTCCTCTTTCACCGCGCAAACGATATAATTATTCTTCTTTTCGTCAAGGTATTCCTCTTCAATGACCGTACCCGCGGAAACAATGCGCACAACGCCGCGTTCCACAAGCCCTTTGCCTGCCTGCTTAGGATCGGAAAGCTGTTCACACACCGCCACTTTTTCACCGTTTGATACAAGTTTTGCAATATACCCCTCCGCCGCATGATACGGGATTCCGCACATCGGCGCACGTTCTTCAAGCCCACAGTCTTTCCCCGTGAGCGTTAAATCGAGAAGTTTTGACACCTTTACCGCATCGTCGAAAAACATCTCGTAAAAATCCCCCAAACGATAAAAGAGAACGCAATCGGGATATTTTTCCTTCATAGATAAATAGTGTTGCATCATTTGTGAAAGCGCCATAGCTTTTTACCTGCCTTATTAATTTCCCTTTATCCTTCCACCTTTTCGCCGTAAAGCGAAATGCCGTTTGCCTTGGTGATTGCAAGCGTTACGAATTGACCGATACAATCGCTTTCACTATGGAAATATCCCATACGACCGAATTCGTCCCTGCCCATATACATGCCTTTTTTCTTATCGTAATCCTCGCAAAGAATCTCCACCCGCTTCCCAACGTATTTTTCCGATTTTTGACGGGTAAGAGTGTTTACGAGTTCCACAAGCCGCATAATGCGGTCTTTTTGCGTTTTCTCATCAATTTGGTTTTCCATCGTAGCCGCTTTCGTGCCTTGTCTTTTGGAATACACGAACGTGAACGCCGAAGCGTAATCTACGCGTTTTACCAAATCTTCCGTTTGCAAATAATCTTCTTCCGTTTCCCCAGGAAAGCCTACGATAATATCCGTCGTTACTTCCGCTTCGGGAAGTCTTGATTTGAGTAGTTCCACCTCGCCCAAATATTTTTCCCTTGTATAACGTCTATTCATCGCTTGCAAGATAGCGTTTGACCCCGATTGCACGGGCAAATGCACAAGCCTGCATATCTTACGATGTTTTTCCATCACCGCAACGACGTCTTCATTGAAATCCTTGGGGTGGCTGGTCATAAACCGCAAACGAAATTTTCCCTCAATGGCTGCAACCGCGTCCAAAAGCTGTGCAAACGTCATACCCGTAGAACCGTCCGCCCCGTAAGAATTGACGTTTTGCCCCAACAGCGTAATTTCCTTATACCCTTGCGATACAAGTTCCTTTACTTCGTTGATGATATTTTCAGGCTTTCTCGAACGTTCTCTTCCGCGTACGTACGGCACGATACAATAGGAGCAAAAATTATTGCATCCATACGTAATATTTACCCAAGCGTTGGGATAGCTTGTGCGGACGGGCTGAATATTTTCCACGATTTCGCCCGCCTCTTCACGGATAGATATTACCTTTTTCTTTTGCGCGCGTTTGCGTAAAATAAGCGATTCTAATTCCTCAATATTCAACGCGCCGAACATGATATCAATAAACGGGAATTTCTTTTTCAAAACTTCCGTTTTCCCTTTCTCTTGCGTCATGCAACCGCCAACGGCAATGATAAGCCCCGGTTTTTCTCTTTTCAACTGTTTCAACGCCCCGATATTGCCAAACGCATGATTTTCCGCATTTTCACGGATACAGCAGGTATTGAAAACAACGATATCCGCATCTTCCAATGCGGTTTCTGTTTCATATCCGATTTTTTTGAGGATACCTGCGATTTTTTCCGATTCGTGTAAATTCATTTGACAACCGTAGGTAACGATATGATAATTTTGCGACATAAGCCTATAATACCCGAGTATAATTATTTTCTTTATTATACTCTTTTTTTGGCTTTTTAGCAAGTATTTCAACCAAATTATAAAGAAATCTATAAGATTTCTTCCACCTTTCGCCTATAAAAGTAAAAAAACGGCAAATACTGTTTTCGATGAGATTTTTAGGAAAACTTTTGAAATGGATTTTTATACTCTTTATCGCCCTTTTCCTTATTGGCTTAGGGTATTATCTTGCCGTCACGAGAAACGCCGAGCTTTCGGAAAACAAGCTTACTTTAACTGAAAAAAGCGTATCGCTATACGACAACACAGGTGAACGTTTTAACGCGTCTTGTATGGGAAAAATCGGGCAAACCGTTGCATATAACGAACTACCCAAACATACCGTCAGCGCCTTTATCGACACCGAGGACAAGCGTTTTTTTTCACACGACGGCTTTGATTTTAGACGTATCGTAAAATCCGCTTACAATAATTTACGCGCCCACTCTTTTAAGCAGGGCGCGTCTACTATTTCGCAACAACTGATTAAAAATACGCATTTAAGCCAAGAAAAAACCTTGAAACGAAAGCTTGCCGAGTGGAAGCTCACCAAACAGTTGGAAAAAAAGTATACCAAAGAAGAAATTT
The DNA here is from genome assembly GCA_045650385.1 of Candidatus Scatosoma sp. Taxonomy (GTDB): domain Bacteria; phylum Bacillota; class Clostridia; order Christensenellales; family Borkfalkiaceae; genus Scatosoma. The sequence continues at coordinate 15,662 of JAZRRB010000136.1, forward strand.
TTGAAAAGTACGTAAACGTGATATATTTTGGACACAGTTGTTTCGGGCTTCGTTCTGCCGCGGAATTTTATTTTGGCAAGACGCCGCAAGAATTGGATATTGCCGATTCTGCCATTTTGGCAGGGCTGGTAAAATCACCGAACAATTATTCACCTTTCAAAAACCCCGAAATTTGCCAAAAACGCAAGGCGAGCGTATTAAACGCCATGAAAAAAAACGGCAGCATCAGCGAAAAGGAATATTTGTCGGCAGTAGAAAAGAGCTTACCTATTACCCCTAATCATAATAACTGGGATAACGGCTATGCAGGGCACGTTTTCGACGAACTTTCCGCCCTTTCCACCGTGCACGGTTTTACAGTGGGCGGCAATATTGAAATTTATACGTATTTGGACGTAGACGCACAACGCATTTTATCCAACGTTGCAAACGCGCACGATGCAAGCGATAAATTTTTTTGTATTCTCGATACCAACACGCACGGATATAAAGCGTGCGTGTCTTCCGTAGGCGAAATTCGGCGTTCGCCAGGTTCGTTGTTAAAGCCCCTACTTGTTTACGCGCCTGCCATCGAAGAAAACCTACTTTCCCCCGCCACCCCGATTTTAGACGAACGCGTTGATTACAACGGATACGCG
>JAZRRB010000137.1:0-1748 GCA_045650385.1 Candidatus Scatosoma sp.
ATAGCAAAGAGGAAATGTTCCAGTTTAAAAATTACGCGGAAGTATTTAAGCATTTTGCGTTCGACTCTGAAATTTCTTTTTATTCCGGCGGCAAAGAAGTTATTCACAGTTCGGAAAATAATATCTGGACAATGACATTCAACAGCGTATTCATTACCTTTTCCGCAACGCTTTTGCAAACGCTGTTGCCTTGTATTATGGCGTACGTATGTGCGAGATTTCCCTATAAATTAAGTGAAATTATTTATATAACCGTGGTTTTGGTTATGACGATACCCATTCAAGGGACCACCGTGCCTATGATCGAATTGATGCGCGGCTTGAATTTGTTTGATACATACATAGGGTATATTATTCAAAATTTCACCTTTTCGGGAATGTATTTTTTGGTGTTCTATGGCAATTTTAAATCTTTTGCAAACACCTATGCCGAGGCGGCGGAAATAGACGGCGCAAATCAATATCAAATTTTGTTTTTGATTGTGCTTCCATTGTCTATTATGATGATTGGAACGGTATTTTTAATTAAATTTATTCAAATTTGGGATAACTATCAATCCCCGATGGTATGGATGCCGACGCATCCTACGCTGGCTTATGGCGTTTATCGTTTGATTCACGAAGAAGGTTCGTTGGCGGATTTGCGTTCTGTTCCTAGACAGGTTGCCGCTTGTATGATTTTGGCGATCCCCGTATTTATATTGTTTATAATTTGTAAAGACAAAATCATGGGGAATGTTACCGTTGGCGGTTTAAAAGGGTGAGAACTTTGTGTTTGGTTAAACTCGAAAGGAGAATTGTTAACAGTGAAAAATATTATAAAATTTAACAAACCAATAAAAATACTTTTGTTGTCATTAACGGCGATGATAGTGTTCTTTCTTGGATTTATCATGAAAACCTACGACGGCGAAACGGCTTTGGCGGAAAAAGGGGAAATAGTTGTTTCGGGCGAGTGGACGGATAAGTATGTTTTAGGGGAAACGTTCGTATTCCCTAAAACACAAATTCAAACGAGTCAAGGTCTTGTTGAAACCGAAGAAAGCTATTTAGTTTTGCCAGATGGGAATGCTGTTAAGTGCGATACTCTAATTCTTAATCAAATAGGTATATATACTTTGCATAGTATTGCGCAAAAAACAGAGGCGGAAAAAGACTTCACCGTATACGCGCAGTCTATTCAATTGGTTGGAAGCGGCGAATACGAATACCGTGAACAGTTGAATATGACGGACGCAGAAATTGGAGGGATTGGCGCAACTATTTACGAGGGGACGCAGTTGAAATTTACAGCGCCTGTTGATGTTTCGCAATCAGATTTATCGACGCCGATTGCTACGGTTTATCCTTATAATTTTACAAACAGATTGGGGCAAGACGGTACGAATTACGAGGTACATGTGATTATTATTCGTATGACGGACGCATACGATCAAAGTAATTACGTGGATATTGAAATCAGTTACGATCCCTCGGGAAATGATAAAAATAAAGACGGAATATATACGGAAGAAGAAATTACGTATAATAAATTTTTCAGAGCGGGCAATTCAAAGGATACCGTTATTGCAGGTACGACCAAAGACGTTATTAAAGGCATGAAGCCTTCAAGTGGAGAGGTTGCATCGTGGTATAAAAAAGTTGAGTATGAAGGACGACAATATACCGTGATGCATAAAACGCTTACAGAGGGGACGTGGGGACCTTATGGTTCGGATGGCTCTGGTAGCAACAATGCCGATAATAAT
>JAZRRB010000138.1:0-1634 GCA_045650385.1 Candidatus Scatosoma sp.
CCTAAGACCGCTTGGCCTCCGACTTTCCCGATGATTCATTGCGAAAAATGCGGCGTAGTACCCGTTCCTGAAAAGGAACTCCCTGTCAAGCTTCCCTATGACGTAGAATTCCGTCCTACGGGCAAATCCCCCCTCGCCTCCCACGAAGGGTTTATGCGTTGCACCTGCCCTAAGTGCGGCGGCAAGGCTTCGAGAGACCCCGATACGCTTGATACGTTCGTATGTTCCAGCTGGTATTTCTTACGTTATCCCGACGCACACAACGACAAACAAGCTTTCTCTTCGGAAGTAGCCAATAAAATGGCGCCCGTAGACGTTTACGTAGGCGGCTATGAACACGCTTGTATGCACCTCTTGTATGCGCGCTTTATCACCAAAGCGCTCCGCGATATGGGGTATATCGATTTTGGCGAACCGTTCAAACGCCTTGTACACCAAGGTATCATTTTAGGACCTGACGGCAACCGTATGAGTAAATCTCACGGCAACGTTATCTCCCCCGATACGTATATCGAAGAATACGGTTCGGATATCTTCCGTATGTATTTGATGTTCGGGTTCAGCTATACCGAGGGCGGTCCTTGGAACGACGACGGTATTAAATCCGTAGCGAAATTCTTGGATAGAATCGAACGTTTGGTAAGAAAATCGTTAGACGAAAAAGATACGGATAACGAGAAGATGGGCGCGGAAGAAAAAGAACTCGACTACGTGAAAAACTACGCGATTAAATGCATCACGCGTGACGTGGAAGATTTCTCCTTCAACACCTCCGTTGCACGTATCATGGAATACGTCAACGCGCTTATCAAATACGACGGTGTCGCAGAAAAGAACGTAACGTTCTATAAAGCTTGTATCGACGATTTAATCCGTATGCTCGCCCCCTTTGCTCCCCACTTTGCGGAAGAACTTTGGGAAATCACCGAACATAAAGATTCTATCTTTGCGGAAGAATATCCCCTCGTTAACGAACAAGCGCTTGTGAAAGACGAAGTAGAATACGCTATCCAAGTAAACAGCAAAATCAAGACGAAGATGATGATTGGCGAAAGCCTTTCCAATGAAGAAATCCAAGCCGTGGTATGCGCCAACGAAGAAATCGCCGCGCAAATCGAAGGCAAAACGGTGAAAAAGTGCATCGTTGTAAAAGGTAGACTTGTCAACCTTATCGTCGGTTAAAAAACAAAATTATAAAACGCCTTGCGGAAATTCCGCAAGGCGTTTTCTTTTTATAATTCCCAAATGTTACGCGCGTATTCCTCTACCGAACGGTCGGCGGAAAACTTTCCTGCGCTGGACATATTCCATAGACACTTCGTTATAAACTCCTCGCTGCCGTACTCCGCGTTGAGTTTTAATTTTGCCTGCAAATACTCGTCAAAATCGTACAACACCAAATATTTATCCGGTTCGTTTCCCATCAACAAGCTTTCGTATATACTTTTGAGTTCGCCCGTTTCATCGGGAAAAGTGCCGTCTATAAGCGTTTCCACCACCCTTTTTAGCACAGGGTTTTTATCGAGTATTTTTTGCGGCGCATACGCCTTTTTCACCGCCGCCACTTCCTCTACCGTAGCCCCGAAAATATAGTTATTTTCCTTGCCTGCCTCCTCGCATATCTCCACGTTTGC
>JAZRRB010000139.1:0-2146 GCA_045650385.1 Candidatus Scatosoma sp.
AACAACAAGGTCTACGTTATGGGTGAAATCGTCAGCGATGCTACCTTTTCACACGAGGTTTACGGGGAGGGGTTTTACGAGTTTTTCGTTCGAGTTATGCGCCTTTCGGGGCAAGCGGATATTTTGCCCGTCACCTTATCCGAACGGCTGATTCAAGGGGGGATGCTGGGCAAGGGCAAAACCATTTGCGCCGTGGGGCAATTCCGCAGCTATAATAAGATAGAAAACGGAAAATCGAGACTGATGCTCACCGTATTCGTGCGCGAACTTCTCGAAGAATTGCCCAACAAAAACCCCAACAGCATTTTGCTAAGCGGTTACATTTGCAAACCGCCCGTCTATCGCACTACGCCGTTTAATCGCGAGATTGCGGACGTGCTGATTGCCGTCAACCGCGCCTACAATAAATCCGATTATATCCCCTGCATCGCTTGGGGGCGCAACGCGCGGTTTGTGAAAAATTTGGGCGTGGGGGATAGAATTGCCGTTTCAGGCAGAATCCAAAGCAGGGAATACCAAAAGAAATTATCGGAAACGGAAATGAAAACCATGACGGCGTACGAAGTTTCGGTATCCAAACTCGCCGCGTTTGATTCGGGCGAAGATTTCGATATCGAGGGGGAATTCGATTTATACACCTTAGGGCAAAAATCGGAAATGCACGCTGCCTCTTCCGATTATTGATTTTATTTATTTTACGCGCTACGTATAGGGGTTATCCCCCCATATGTGGCGCGTTTTCCTTAAAAACTTCGACAAAAAAAGCGGAAATGTTTTCTTCTCTCCCCGTTCTATTGCCCGTCCTTTTTGCATAGAATAGGATAGAGATAAAACCAAAGGCAAGGAGAAAGCAAATATGAACGAAGAAATTGAATACGCGGAAATGTTGGAAATCCCCGTTTCTACCGTCAACGTGGTACGGAAAAAACGCCAAAAAAGCAAACGCAATAACGATACGCCCTTTTATCCAAACGAGCAAAAAACGCCCGATTTGAAAGATAGCGTAATCGCGCAAGTCAACGACAAGCTCTTTGAAAACGCTACGGAAAAAGTGACGGCGGACGCCGAACTTTTTGCGGAAAGCGTCAATAGCGAGGGGGAACTCCGTTTCGACGATATTCCCCAGCGTATCGATACCGTACGCTTATACGGCGAAAACGAACGCCCCTATTTTGACGATATGCCGCAAGATTTTGCAGATGAACTTCCCTCCGCCTATTCGCACGTAAACGATTCGGAAAAGAAATTGCGTAGGGTACTTGGCGTAGAATTTGCGCTTGCTTGCGCCCTTTGCGGCGGTATTTTCCTCACCAACGTATTCTTGCCCGGCAGCGCCATCAACACATTTTTCCGCTCGCTTGGTACGCCTGCGGAAACCCCGACGACGGACGCGCGCACTTATACCGAATTTACCCTTTCGGGCGTTGTCAACGATTACACGGACGTGGAAATGACGTTGTCCGATACGGGCGTACTCACCTTTCAAAAGGCGTGCTGCGTATATCCTACCACCGATGGAACGGTGAGTGAAGTAATTCAAACAGACGCAGGCACGTACACGGTGAAACTTGGTCATTCCGATTCGTTTACGGGGGTAATCGAGGGGTTAAGCCAAGTGTATTACGCCGTAGGCGAGGAAGTGAAAGCCAACGTCCCCGTGGGGTACACGGACGGCGAAACGCAGGTACAGTATACCATGTATTCGGACGGAACCCTTTTGAACTGTTTCCAAATCACGGAAGAAAACTGCCTGGCTTGGACGATGCAGGAATAATCGGATATGCGTGTACAAAAAGCAAAAAAGCGGCAGAAACTCTGTCGCTTTTTCCCTCGCAAAAACCCTAAAAAACAAGCCCTTTTCCGCCTACACCCCTGCTTTTTATTGGTGGGCATGTGGTATTGTTTTAGGGGAAACCTCTTCCTATTTTTAATGAGTTGTCTTGTCGCCGTCCAGCACGAGTGCGCGCACGCCTTTGCTGCCGCAAAGCTTGGGTATAAGCTGAACAAAATCGTGCTTATGCCCTTTGGCGCGGTTATCGACGGGGATTTGCGCGGCGTATCCTTCAAAGACGAAATCGTCATCGCCCTTTACGGACCGCTTTGCAACCTGTTTACAGCGGCTTTTTTTGCCGCTATTTGGTGGTTT
>JAZRRB010000140.1:0-2337 GCA_045650385.1 Candidatus Scatosoma sp.
GTTGATTGTATGTGGAAGGAAAACGTATTCGCCTGTGTAGACGGTAAAATGACATTTGAGGGATACATAGGGGAATTGGAAAAATACCTTGTAGAAAATCACGTGGTAAACGCGGACGTTTGGGCATTGTTTGTAAGACAGTTCCGCAATAAAACGGATTTCGATTATAAATGGCGCGGGGAATATTGGGGCAAAGCTATGCGCGGGGCGGCAATGTTGTATCGTGCAACGAAAAATCCTGCCATTTACAATGCAATGAAAGAAACGATAGAGGATTTGCTTACTACCCAAGAAGAAAACGGTAGAATTTCTACTTACCCCTTAGAGAGCGAGTTTACCGCATGGGATATGTGGGCGAGAAAATACGTATTGCTTGGTAATTTGTATTTCTACGATATTTGCGAAGACGAGGCGTTCAAGGAAAAACTGCTTGCCGCGCTCGTTAGACACGCCGATTACATTGTAGAACACGTAGGCGAAGAGCAAGGGAAATTGCCTATCTTGAAAACGTCGGACGCTTGGGGTACGATGAACTCTTGTTCGATTTTAGAACCGTTTGTCAAGATGTATAAACTCACGGAAAAACCTGAGTATCTTGCCTTTGCAGAATACATTGTTAGCACGGGGCTTTGCGATGGTGCAAACTTAATTAATCTTGCCTTAAAAGGCGTTCCTCCGCACCAATACGCACACCCTAAGGCTTATGAAATGATGAGCTGTTTCCAAGGTCTTTTGGAATTGTATACAGTTACGGAAAATCCCGCGCATTTGGAAGCGGTTGTGCGCTTTGCCGATTTGGTTTACGATAACGAAATTACAATCATCGGCACGGCAGGTTACGAAGGGGAATTTTTCAGCCACGGTGCACCCGGGCAAACGGAATATTCCGAAAAAGAAGTATTGGAAACGTGCGTTACCGCCGTTTGGATGAATTTGTGTTTCCGTTTGTTGGAAATTACGGGAAATGCGAAATATGCCGATTGGTTAGAATGCGCATCGCTTAATGCGATGAACGGTAGTGTGAACAATAAAAATCAATGCTCCGTTCGTTCGGAAAACTGGGACCCTCGCTATGTGGACGTGTCCTTGCCGCCCGAACAATGGCCCAAGTATGAAGGCAAACGTCAAATTTTGCCGTTCGATAGTTACAGCCCGCTTGTAAATGCTCGTCGTGGGCAACTCATTGCTGGGTTCAATATCATGGAAGACGAGCAAATTTACGGTTGCTGCGCTTGTATTGGGGTTGCCGGTATTGCCATGGAAGAACTGTTTGCCGTTATGAAAACGGAAAAAGGTTACGTGGTAAATCTTTACGAAGACGTAACGGTAGAAACGGACGATTGCCGTTTATCGATTGCTTGTGATAAGAAAACGTTTGCGGTAAAGATTTCCGTGACGAGCAATCAGGAGCAAGCTTTGCAGTTACGTGTTCCTACGTGGGCGAAAGGTTGCGAAGTATACGTAGACGGAAGCGTTGTTGCGGTAGAAGAAAAGGACGGTTACATTGCGCTTAACGTGCAAAACGGCGTTGTGGAAGTGTTCTTTAACGGCAGCGTGAAAATGTTGAAATATCACGGTAAAATTGCATTCAAGAAAGGCCCTTACGTACTTGCTCGCGATCAAAAAACGAGTGAAGACATTGCTAAGTCTATTCAGCTTCCTGAAAACTTAACGGTAAAGACATTCCAAAATAAAGAATTTGATTATGATTACGCATACAAATTCCAAACTACCGAGGAAGAGATTACTCTTTACGATTATGCGCATGTTGGGAAGGAATACGACAGCGAAGATTGCAATATCAGCGTTTGGTTGGAAACGAAATAATAATAAGGCAATGTATACGCCGCCGCGGAAATATGACCGCGGCGGCGATTTTAATGTGTAAAAACGCTCAATTCTTGCGAATTTTTTTTGGGTTTCATGATTGAAATTTATAAAAACAGGGATATTTTGCCCCTTTTATGGGGTAAATACAGATAAATTTTCGCTATATTTGATTGTTTATCATTTTCACCGCCACGTATTCCCAAATAACCGTATTTATGCTATAATAATGATGTATAATAAGCGCATTTTGTTCAGGAGAAAAAAATGAAAGGAAACGTAAAAAATCAAGTGAGGAATATTGTTTTAGCCGTAGCGTTTTTATTGATAACGTTATTTGCAACGCTTGCTTCCGTTTTTTATATGCATAAAAAAGAAAAGGCTCCCATTAGCGCGGGTGCGACGGAAACGAGAATGGTAGGCATTGACGTTTCCGAATGGAACCAAGAAATCGATTGGGTGAAAGTAAAACAAGCTGGTGTAGAGTTTGCAATTATCCGTATGTTCGGG
>JAZRRB010000141.1:0-8458 GCA_045650385.1 Candidatus Scatosoma sp.
TCTTGAGGGGGTACGTACGCGCTACCGTTGCCAACAACCGCCATAATCTTATCGAAGTATACGGTGCCGCCCGTCGCAAACTGCACGAACAAGAATCCGGTCGAATATACTTGCTTACCCGAACCCTCAAAGGCATCTATCGCTTCAAGAATATCTTTCGTTGACAAGCGTACGTTGTTTTCGCCTTGCGCAAGCGTCGCTATCGGCGTCATCTTAATCGTAGGCGAGCTTATAACGTAAAGGCTCACGCCTGCCGTTTCCGAATATATCGACATTTCTACATATTCGTATTCCATCCATTGAGCTTGCGATAATGCCTTATCGTCAATTCTCATATACATGGTCATCGTTTGCCAATCGCCCGTTGAGGTAACCTTTATAGAAGATTTTCCTTCTTTTACATGCTCCTTGCTTAATTCTACTGTCGGACCATTAAAGTAAATAACGTCTTCACAGTTATTGAGCATCACCTTACCAACGTAATAGGCTTTAGCAATACTTAATGCACCGTCGTCGTAATGCTTACCGTCGCCGTTTGCACGTACTTCTATCGTTTGTTCGTCTTGAAGCGTGTACGTAAGTGCCGTTTGCGTTGCTTTTTCTACGCCGTTGATATATACCGTGTAGTTTACAGCGTTTTCAACCGTTTCCCAACTTGCCACGCCCGTTTCTTTATCAATCTTCACCTGCGGCGTGCCAAGGATAGGCAATTCTTTTTCGAAAGGCATATTGCCTTCTACGTATACGCCTTTCACTTCGTAAACCGAAATCTTATTTTTCAGCCCAAGAGGACAGTAAATCTTCAATTTCAATTCGCCTGTTGTCGCGTTATACGCACCGTTGCTCATTGCCGCCTTCAACGTCGCTTTATCAATCGTGATATTGTTCCAACCGGATACCATTCTGCGAAGCAACGTTCCGTTTCCAAGCGAGATTTCCGCACCCGAGTTGTCGACAAGCATTTTAATATTGATGTATTCCATCAAGTCTACGTCCGAAGCCGTCAACGCTCTTCTTTCGCCCGTAGCAACGTCGGGAATCGTCAACTTCAAGTGCATTACTTCATTCGTCGTTGCCGTCGTTACTTCCACTCTGCCGTTCTTATCGATATGATCTCTCAATTTCACGGTTGCAGAGGATTCCATCTTCACGGTATTAACGTCGTTGCCATAGTTGAGCGTGATTTCTTCCATACCCACTTTCGTGTACGTAGGGAATTTTTGTCTTACGACGATTTTCGTCGTCTTCGTCGTCGTATTACCCGAAGCGTCTTTCGCCGTCACCGACAAATCGTACGTTTCGCCAAGCGATGCCACTCTCGTGCCATTCATCACCGCCGCCGTTACGTCCGTGCCGTTCAATTTAACCGTGTACGTCGTGCTGATATTACCCATACTATTGTCGCACACGTGTACGTGTTTATCAATAGCCGATTTCACCGTGTCGCCTGCCGTTACGCTGATGTTACCGTATGCGCCTTGATAGCTTGCTACGCCGTCAATCTTGCTTTCCGCAATCGCCGCGCCTGCGCCCATATCCACCATGGGAGCTTCTCTATCCGCACCCGTTTCCGCATAGAACACACCTACCATGTTATCGATGTACAGCTCTACGTCCTCAGGGCCACGGAACTGCAACCAAATATGATCGGACGATCTATATGCGTTCTTGGAATTCAAAAGCTTACCGTCCGGATAATCTTTCGAGAAATTGGAAATCTTATAACGAACGAGGTTTTCACCCTTCGAAAGGTTGTACGGTTGATTGAACAGTGATTCGTTGTTCAAAAGATAAATACCTGCGGACGTACCGCCGAGAGATTCTGATGCGTAAATGGTAAACGCAATTTCGTCAAATCCACTCAAATCGAAGTAGTTGGGGATAGCGACAACCTTAATGAATCCGCCTTCGCCCGTACCGCGCGTTTCTACCTTCAACGCGTGTCCCGTATCACCATAGCGGTGTTCGGTCGTCAATTCGCCAAGCGTTTCTTCGCCTTTATGATATTGCCATGCCCACGCAGAATCTTCCGTATCAAAGTTACAAAGTTCTACCATGCGCGCACACTCAATCGTGAACGATACGGAGTTCACATTGCCCAACGTATCTTTTGCCGAATACGTTACTTGGTAGTTACCAAACTGCGTCGGCGTGAACTTGTTACCCTTCAAATCCTTAACCTCTTCGCCTTTGGGGTCTTTTAGGCTTACCGTTACGCCGTTATAATCGCCGCCTTGTACGCCGCTATAATCGAACGCCGTCCAATCGGGCAAGGTCGCCTCTCTGTCTTTATACACCAACATGCCGTTTGCCGATGCAGGTAAATCGAACGAAGGGCCTTTCGTATCCACTACTTTTACCGTTGTCGTAGCAATCTTTTGCACGCCGCCGATTTCCACGTAATAATCGATAATGTGGTCTTCCATTTTGTTCACGTAGAATCTCGTTCCACGTCCACCCACGTCTACTTTTTCGTTACCGCAAGTTACCCAAGGGAACGCTTCGTACCATGCTCCGTCGTATTGTACGTACACGATAGGAATATTCGCCTTTTCCCCTACATCTGCCGCAAACGTTTCTTTATAGTTAAGTTTTTTGCCAAGCTTGGTTTCATCAAAGACAATTTGTTCGCCGCCTTCACCGCCTTCGTTGCCATCGCCCGTACCGGGTTTGATAATCGGCTCGTCAGGTTTTTCGTTTTCTTCAACGTCCGTGCTGGGCGTTTCAATTTCGGTACAAACAACAGGTTTACACCAATCGCCGCTTGCATATTGGATATCGTCGCCAAGCGCTCTTACCGTGATGGATTCGCCAACTTTTAACTCGTCCTTTTCTACTTTAAGACCGCTTACCTTACCCGTCTTATCTTGCGTTTGTTCGTCCGTATCGGTAATGAGGTATTCGTATTCCGTTGCATTAGGTACTGCTTCCCAGCTTGCAATACCTTGTTTGCTCAGCGTTACCGTAGGAATACCCAACGTATTCGGCGCAGTATACGTCTTTAACGCCGACCACTCGCCGTCGTACTCCGCCTTTTCTCCGCAAGCACGAACGCTAAGCGATTGTCCGTGTTTAAGCGCAACCATCAAAGGCTTCGACAAATCGGTAATCGTTCCTTTCTTTGCAACGGTGCCGTCCGCGTTGGTAATCTTGTACTCGTACGCAATAGCACCTGCGATTGCGTTCCAAGATACGTTATTTCCGTTCATCGTCAACGTGGGCGCAGCAAGTTTGTTCGAATTACCGTTATCCGTTCCGCCCGTGTCATTAGGATTGCTATATTCCTCTTCCTTATCGCAGCTAAAACAGCCCGACGACGTTCCGCACGCTATACCAGATGCCGCAAAAACACCGCACAACACAGCCAAATAAATTGCAGCCGTCCACTTCCTCATAAAACCGTCTCCTTATCAAGTCGTTTTTAATACGTTTTCTTCCCTAAAAAATTGTATATTATCCAAGGATAATACGCCACAATTACATTATATACTATCACAAACCGTTGTATTGTAATAAAATACCATAAAATTGTAAAATCGTATCTATTTAATTGCGCTTATAAGGTGTTTCCGTTTTTGTGTTTTTTACCACTTTTTTAACTGTTTTATCTGATTTTTTCCCCATTTTTCACCATAAAAGAGAACCCGTTTGTTATACAAACGAATTTTTTCGCCTATAACAAACGGGTTTTGGTATTTATTGGTATTTTTTTACAAAAACACACGGGCGCTCGTTTAGAAAAAAGGGCGCTGGCTTTTTGTATTTTCGTTTAATATAAAAACCCCGACCGCGCCAATCCGTGCAGTCGGGGTTTTATAAAATTACGTGTTATTTTCTATACATCGTGCTTTCCGCAGCGGTGCTATCCATTTGCTCGCCGCCAAAAATCGTTTCAAACAACGTTTGTGCGAACAATTCGTGCATTTCGCGCGTGGGGTGATTGATATAGTTCCCCAATAGCATCGTCGTATCTTGCGTTTTAGCAAGTTCTTTCCATTTCGAATAGCAATCGGCTACCTTTACGCCCATTTGCAAAGCAAGGTCTTTTGCGGCGTATATATACGTGTCCATTCTGCCGTTATTTTGCATATCGGCAGTCTTCTGTGCATAGGCAGCAAAGCGAGGTTCCGTACCCTCTACTACGTGCGTGTTCAGCATATTCGGCGTCATAAAAACCACTTCGATATCCCTTTCTTGGAAACGCGTAAAAATCGTTTTTAATGCCCCCAGGTACTCGTCGAGTGGTCCGTTTACGTCGTTCAACCCGAACATGACAATCGCCAAATCGGGGTTATGTGCAAACACCTGTTTTTCCATACGTTCCAACGAACCGTGGGCGGTAATACCGCCTATCCCTGCGTTGATTACGTTCACGGGCGTATAGTTACGGATAGCGGAAATTTTCTTTGCCAAGCGATGGTGATACACCGCTTCAAAATCGATTTCCCCTGCGCCTATCGCACCGTGCGTAACGCTGTCGCCAAATGCCACGATGTTGATTGGACCGTGTTCTATCAGCTCTTCATATCCAAACTGCAATTTCTTTCGAATATCCATTTTCTTAGTCCGCTTTCCCTTCTTCCGCTTCTTTGGTTTCAGCGTTTTCTTCCTTTTCCGCAACGTACTCGAAATACAAGTTATTTACTGCATCGCAGTAGCGTTGTGCAATTTGCTCTCTTGTAAGCCCTTCTTTCACCATATCTTGCACGTACATAGGCTTACCGATAATCATGATGCGCTTTTTAAGGTGATAATACGTCGGATAGATAGGTAAATCCACCCCATTAGCGCGGTAATACTTCTCCGCAAGCATTACAAACCCAGGGAAGAATTCCGTCAAAACCGTCTTATACCCGTCGTTGGAGTTTTCAGGGAACACCATAACGGGGATATTTTTATCCAACATTTCACAGCTGTAACGAAGCGTTCTAATCAATCTTCCGTCGGGATACGTGGGCATCATCCACATACCTTTATAGGGAATAGGGTTAAGCGTTGCTACCAAACCCGATTTGAACGAGTTCCAAAGACCGGGCTTTTTCTTTAACTTCTTGATATTGAGAATATCGCGCAAATAGTTTTTGCGTTGGCTCCAATACCCCATCATTTCGTGTGCGCCCCATTTCGCCGCTTTTTTGGGGAAATAGATATCGAGCGCGGGAGGGCCACTCTTTGCCGAGTGGTTTGCTACGATAATACTCTTATCTTCAATTTCGCCCGCAAGATTAATAATTTCCGGTCTTTTCGCCGCTATACGCATAAACAGCGATAAAAACGCCCATAAGGGATGCTTTCTCTTGGGATTAGGGATTTTGTAAGGTTTGTCTTTTCTTTCTTTTTTAGCCATAATACTCTTCCTTTTCTTAATTGGTTACTAACGTATTTTTTATGTTTTTTCGCCGTTATCGGCTTATTATTCGATAATGAGCAAGAAATCGTAAACGTCTTGTCCGCCCTCGATTTCGTACATTTCTACGTGCGCGCATTTCTCGCTCATATACGTACGAAGCACGTCCTTTTCCTCTTCCGTCACACCGTTGCCGTATACGACGATTAAGAATTCCTTTTCCGCAACGTTAAGCTTGTCTACAAGCGAACATACCGCCGCCTTTTTTTCCTTCTCGCAAAGAAGCATGTTGTGGTCGGTAAAGCCCATGTAGCCGTCCTTTTCCACCTTCACCCCGTTGAGTTCCGTCGTGCGTACGGCTCTTGCCACCATGCCCGTTACCGTGCCTGCCATACTCTCTTCCATTTGCGCTTGAATCGCGTCGGCGCTGCCCAATTCGTAATCTACCATAGAAAGCGCGGAATAGCCTTGACCGATGTTCTTGCTTTCGATAACGCGAATCTCAGAATCGGTATAAATGCTTGCCGCCTGTTTTGCCGCCATGACGATATTGCCGTTGTTGGGCAAAACGAACACGTAATCGGCATTGACCGTATCAAATGCCTTGATAAAATCTTCCGAAGAGGGATTGTTGGTTTGACCCCCGGAAATGACGTAGTCCGCACCCATTTCCAAAAACGTTTGGCGCATACCCTCGCCAGCTGCCACCGTTACCGTCGCGTAAGGACGGCGTGCGCGCTTGGGCATTTTGATTTCTATATCCTCTGCCGCCGCCACTTCTTCGCCTGCTTTTTCATGCACTTCGTTGTGTTGCAACGTCATGTTTTCGATTTTTACCGTGAGGTATTCGCCAAATTGTTGGCAGTATTGCAATACCATGTACGGCGTCATCGTGTGTACGTGCAATTTGATAATCGTGCCCGTCTTAAACGCCACTACCGAATCGCCTATCGTTTCCAAGTACGCAATCAACTCTTCTACGGAAAACGCTTCTACGTCCGTCTTGCTCGTTTGTAAGCGGAGCAACAATTCGGTACAATACCCAAACTGCATTACCGAATTTTCGTCGAACTTCGACAAATCCACCGCCTTTTGCGTATCCCCTGCAAGCGAGGAAACGTTTTCTACCTTTTCCCCACCAAGCGTTTTGCAAAAACCCTCGGTGATATATACAAGTCCGGCACCGCCGCTGTCGATAACCCCCGCCTCTTTGAGTACGGCAAGAAGGTTGGGCGTCTTTTCCAACGATTTTTTCATCTCTACGAGATATCCGCTGAAAAATTCCTCCACCGACATGTCTTCATAATGGCTTTCGCAAATATTTTCTACCGCTTCGCGCGCAACGGTGAGTATCGTCCCCTCTACGGGATGCGCCACCGCGCCGTACGCGTATTTTACGCCCGTTTTCAATGCCTCGCCAAGCTGAATCACCGTCGATTCCGTTTGACCTTTCAAACCCTCGCTAAGCCCGTAAAAAAGTTGCGATAAAATAACGCCGGAATTCCCTCTTGCGCCCAAAAGCATGCCTTGCGCCATTGCGTGCGCTTTCGCACCGATTGTATCCGCTCCCTCACGCAACAATTCGTTCAAACCGCTTTGCAACGTAAGATACATATTTTCACCCGTATCGCCGTCAGGGATAGGGAACACGTTCAAATCGTTTACCTTTTGCGCGTTCTTTTGCAAATTCGCCACACCGCCGAGAATCATCTTCTCAAAAAGTGCGCCGTCTATTGTTTTTCTTTCGTTTGCCACGGAAAAATTTTCTCCTTTTTATTGCGCGCTTGCTCGCGCGCGTCATTGTCATACGGAAATATTGTAACATTTTTTCATTACTTTTACAAGCGTTTCACCGCAATTTATTGTAAATTCTTCTTTTATCCCCCCTTTTCCACACCTATTTGCGAATTCTTTCAAAAAACCGTCACACAGTTTTTTCCTCGTTTTCAAAAACAAAAATAATAGAAGCCCTTTCTCCTATAAAAGGAAAGGACTCCTATACATGTCATTTTTGTTGTTTCATATAATTTTCGCCGCAACTTTTACGCAACGCGTAAAAACTTCACTGCAAAGCAACTTCACTTTGCCAAAAGCAAAACTTCACTGAAAAAGGGAAGACGCTTGCCTTCCCCTTTTTATTAAATCTCCACGTCGCCGTCCGTACAAACCACTTTCGTCGCAGACATCTTGTAATTCCAATTGTCATCCTTGCTAATTGCTTCCCACTCTTCTTTCGTACCGTTAAACGTAATACTCGTTAATCCGCTACAATCTTCGAATACATAATAGCCAATGCTCGTTACACTGTCAGGAATTTCTATACTCGTTAATCCGCTACAATTTTCGAACGCATATTCGCCAATAATCGTTACACTGTCGCCAATCACCACACTCGTTAATCTGCTACAATCAGCGAACGCATAATCGCCAATAATCGTTACACTGTCGGGAATTTCTATACTCGTTAATCCGCTACAATTTTCGAACGCACCAACGCCGATAATTTTACATTTTTCATTGATGTTTGCCGAAATAATATCCGTACTTTCCGTATCTGCCAAATACACATACGGGTTGTTTTCATTTCCCAGATATTTTAATCCGCCCTCTATCATGTAGGATAAATTGCTACAATTTTCGAACGCACCATCGCCGATACTTGTTACACCGTCAGGGATTTCTATACTCGTTAAATTGCTACAATCACGGAACGCATAACTGTCGATAATTGTTACACTATTCCCGATTTCTATACTCGTTAATCCACTACAATTATAGAACGCACCATCGCCGATACTTGTTACACTGTCGGGAATTTTTATACTCGTTAATCCACTGCAATCATAAAACGCACAATCGCCAATAATCGTTACACTGTCGCCAATCACCACACTCGTTAATCCGCTACAATAAGCAAACGCAGAATCGCCGATACTTGTTACACCGCCCCCGATTACTACGCTCGTTAATCCGCTACAATTTTCGAACGCAAAATCACCGATACTTGTTACACTGTCAGGAATTTCTATGCTTTTAAGACTATCGCAGTAACTAAATGCATCATCGCCAATACTTGTTACACTATCGGGAATTCTTACGCTTGCAAGGCTT
>JAZRRB010000142.1:0-1826 GCA_045650385.1 Candidatus Scatosoma sp.
TCGCAAGAACCCTGCGCATTGCGTATACGCCTTTTCGCCCAATTTCGGCACTTTCAAAAGCTGCTTTCTCGATTGGAATTTGCCGTTCGCTTCCCGATACGCAACAATATTTTTCGCCACGGCAGAGTTAAGCCCTGCAACGTACTTTAACAGCGATACGCTTGCCGTGTTCAAATCCACGCCGACACTGTTTACACAGTCTTCTAAAACCCCCGAAAGCGCGCTATCAAGGCGTTTCTCGTTCATATCGTGTTGATATTGTCCTACGCCGATAGATTTAGGATCGATTTTGATAAGTTCCGCAAGCGGGTCTTGCAAACGACGTGCAATCGATACCGCGCTACGCGCCGTAACGTCGTAATCGGGGAATTCTTCCGCGCCGAGTGCGCTTGCCGAATACACGCTGGCACCCGCCTCGCTGACGATGACGTACGCCACCTCTCTACCCGTTTCCGCTTTGATTTCTTTGATGAGTTCAACGATAAAAATTTCACTCTCTTTGCTTGCCGTACCGTTGCCACAAGAAATTACCTCAACACCCCACTTTGCGATGAGTTTTTTCAACACGATTTTCGCTTCTTCCGTCTTGTTTTGCGGAGGCGTGGGAAATACCACCGTTTTATCAAGCACTTTGCCCGTGCCGTCGACTACGCAAATCTTACAGCCCGTTCTATAAGCAGGGTCCCAACCGAGCGTGATTTTATTCTTCACGGGCGGTTGCATCAAAAGCGGCTTCAAATTCAGTTCGAACGTCTTAATCGCCTGTTCGCTCGCCTCTTCAAAAAGCTGTGCGCGGATTTCTCTTTCCACGGAGGGCGCAATCAATCTATCGTACCCGTCTTCAGCCGCCTCTTTCACGATTTGCGAACTCTCGCCGCCGTCTTTTATAAAGTTTGCCGCCGTAATACGCTTGGCAAAATCAGGATCAACCACTACGGACACTTTCAAAAACTCTTCCTTTTCGCCGCGGTTGAGCGCAAGAACTCTATGTCCTTTAATTTCGCTAACAGGCTCGCTATACGAAGCATACATGCCGTACGTTTTCTTTTCGTCAAGTTCTTCTTTCCCCTTGGCATAGCAAGCGGTAATTTCGCCGTGACGGAAATAGAAATTACGAAGTTTTTTCCGCGTAGCCGCATCGTCGGAAATGATTTCCGCGATAATATCCCTTGCCCCGTCAATAGCGTCTTTTGCCGAAGCCACTTCCCCATTGATATACGTTTCCGCCACTTTTGCCACGTTAAACGCTTTATCTTGCGATAAAATCGCATCAGCAAACGGTTGCAAGCCTTTTGCAATCGCCACGGACGCACGCGTTTTGCGTTTTTGTTTATACGGACGATAAATATCCTCCACCTCGGTAAGCGTCGTTGCAGAAACGAGCGACAAACGGATTTCTTCCGTCATTTTCCCTTGTTCGGTAATTGAACCCGACACCTCTTCCTTGCGTTTTTCAAGGTTACGAAGATAGGTAAGCCTATCCGAAAGCGCACGAAGCACCTGATCGTCGCAAGCGCCCGTCATCTCTTTACGGTAACGCGCGATAAACGGCACGGTGTTCCCTTCGTCCAAAAGAGCAACGATGTTATTCGTGTGGGTGGGGTGCAATTTGAATTCTTCGGTAATCGTTTGTAAAATATCCATAAAATCTACCTTTACGTTTAATTATTCTTTATTTTTAAGGAACGCAAAAATTCCTTTTGTTCAAAGTTCTAAATATTGCATTAAGCGCGTTTCTCCAAGACATTTCATTATATCGAGGATTAGCTGGGCTTGTCGAAGGCATTTTTTCATAAGAAATAGGCAAATCGGCATACTTTTTTATA
>JAZRRB010000143.1:0-6210 GCA_045650385.1 Candidatus Scatosoma sp.
GTTTGTTGGTACAGGATTATGACAATACCTTGTTCGCGCCTGAGAATTTGAAGGTAGTAACCAAACGCGCGCCTACGGAAGAGGAAATGGCGGCGTTGATGTTCAACTGGAAAGTGGTAAAGCACACCAAGTCAAACGCTATCGTGGTTGGGAAGGCTGACCGCACAACGGGTATCGGTATGGGACAAACCAACCGTATTTGGGCGGCGCAACAAGCAATTGAACACGCTGGCGAAGAAGTAAAAGGCTCGGTTATGGCGAGCGACGCCTTCTTCCCGTTCCCCGACTGCGTAGAAGAATGCGTAAAAGCTGGTATTACGGCAATTGTACAACCTGGCGGCAGTATTAAAGACCAACTTTCCATCGACGCTTGCGATGCGGCGGGTATTGCGATGATTTTCGTCGGTGAAAGACACTTCAAGCACTAAAATATAAGCGAATAGACAAAAACAAGCCTCGCGGAAAATTCCGCGAGGCTTGTTACATTATAAATATTAATTATCAGATTTTTGTGCTTTATAAGCGGCAATCGCTTTGGAAAGCTGATCGGGGCAAGACGTGTTTCCTTTGCAACGAACGCCTTTCAAAAGAGTTTCTACTTCATCGATATTTTTTCCTTCCACGAGGCGTGCGATACCTTGCAGGTTACCGCTGCAACCGCCGATGAAACGTACGTTGTGCATTTTATTTTCGCTGTCCACGTCGAAAAGGATTTGTCTGGAACATGTGCCCATAGGGGAGTAAGTAAACATAATAAAAACCTCCTATATTATGATTGATTTTTTGATAAAAACGAGATTAGTCCACTAATGTGTCGTATATAGCGGAATACAACTCGGATGCTTTGCTTTCCCAATTCTTGTAAATGTTTTGCGCCGTCTTTTTGTCGGGGACGACAAATTTCAGCTCTACCATCGGTTGAACGGGGGCGAGGATTTTCAAAAATACTGTGTACGTGCCGTCTACGTTTTGATAATAGTCTGCTTTACACTCTTGGCGGTTGCGTAATTTTCCACTGTTCTTTTTAATAAAAGCGGAAATTTCGTCGCGAATACTCTTAGGAATATTGATGTAAAAGTTGCTTAAACTCTCTCTTCCGTCGCTGGTAATAGTATACAGCGGTTCTTCATCGGGAGAGGAAATACGGCAAAGGAAACCGTCTTCCAAAAGCCTAGGCAAAAGTTCAATGCAGTCCATATAATTGAGCCAATTATTCCCCGATGTACACATTTCGATAATGGTACGTTGAGAAAGCGCGCTTTCCATTTTATCAAAAACGAACAGCACGATCAATTTATTGACGGACGTTTCACCTTGAATTTGCATTTTGCATAAGCTCCTTTTACGTCATGTGCCCGACAAACGGTCAAAAGATAGAAAAAAGCCGCATGATACCCCGTGCGACTTTCAATCGGGTTCTTTCGCGAGAAACCTGTCGATTTTTCGCGAGTGGGTATATTATACATAAAAATTTGAAAAAAATCAAGATGTTTTGCGAAAAAAATTTGCCTTTTTTTTAATTTGTGCTATAATGATAACAAACGAGGAAAAAACTTGTGAAAATTGTCCTTTTTTAGAGGTAGCTATGGATTACGTGGAAAAAACGGTAAAGAAAAATTATATATATAAAGGAAAGATATTAACGCTTCGTAAAGACGACGCGCTTTTGCCCGACGGCAACCCTTGTATAAGGGAAATTATAGAACATAGCGGCGGCGCTTGCGCGTTATACGTAGAAGATAATAAAGCGTTGTTTGTTCGACAATACCGCTATGCGTATGGGGAAAGTATCTATGAAATTCCTGCGGGCAAACTCAATGCAGGTGAAAATCCCATGTTGGCGGCGCAAAGGGAATTGGAAGAAGAAACGGGGATAAAAGCAGAAAAGTTAGAGCTTTTATACGTGGCGTATCCTACGCCTGGGTATACAGACGAGAAAATTTATATTTATCGCGCGTTTAACGGCGTAAAAACGCAAACGCACCTCGACGAAGGAGAGTTTGTCGACGTGGTATGGATTGAGATAGAAAAGGTAAAAGAAATGCTCAAAAACGGCGAAATTAAAGACGCGAAAACGATTATTGCGTTGCAAGCCTATTTGTTAAGTGAATAATAAAAAACGAGGGAGTCGAAAAACGACTCCCTCGTTTTTGCCTATTAGGCAAAGAGATAAAAGTAAAGGAGAAAAAAGAAAAATTAACGGCAGTTCGAGCAGCCACAACCACAACCGCAACCGCAGTTGCAAGAGGGGGTAAGGATCGCGGAAAGCGTACCGTTTTTATACAAACAGTAGAGCAATGCGATGAGAATAGGTAAACCGCAGCCGCTAAATACGTTCGAGCAGAAAATTCCGTCTTTCGAACCGAGTACAAGCAATGCGATAAGGATCCAAAGGGTGGTGTTCCCCGATAAACAACAATTCATAAAAACCTCCTGTGTTCAGCCGCAGGGGATATGTAAATCGATTTTTCATCGGATAAATGCCTGCGGTTTTTTCTTTCTATTACATAATATTCCTTTTTTTAGTCTTTTGTGTAAAAATACAAATGAAAATATAAGAAAAAACGGAAAATGCCGTCCATTTTGTTGATTAAATCAAAAAAATGCGTTATAATAACTGTATGCGCTTGGAGAATACGGCTTTGCCGATTCTACCGAAGAAAGCGTAAATACATTTTTTTTCTACGGGTATCTTTGAAAAGAACTCGATGGAGGTTTATTATGGGGAAGAGTAAATACTTTTCCGCAAAACGCTTGACGGGTATTGCTATATTGTTGGCGCTCGTAATCGTTTTGCAGTTGCTTGGCGGCTATTTTAAGATTGGCGCAACGTCGCTCAGTTTTGTGTTAGTGCCTATCGTACTCGGCGGTATTTTATACGGTATGTGGGCAGGGGCGATTCTCGGTTTTGCTTTTGGCTTTATAACGCTCATGTTCGGCGTGACAGGCGCGGATACTTTTACGGCTATTTTATTGCAAAATCAACCGTTTTTAACGGTTATGCTTTGTCTTGTAAAAGGTACTGCAGCAGGGCTTGTTTCTGGCGCTGTTTATAAATTACTTGCAAAGAAAAATGAATACGTGGCGCTGTTTACAGCGGCGGCTATCGCTCCTATCGTAAATACCGGTTTGTTTATTCTTGGTATGATTTGCTTCTTCCAAGAAACGCTATTGGCGAATTTTCTTGCGGAAGGCGCGTCGGTATATTATTTCTTGTTTATCGGTTGCGCGGGTATCAATTTCCTTGTGGAACTTGCTATCAATTTGATTGCCGCACCTGCGCTTTATCGCGTAATTAAAGCAGTGGGCGGAAAAAAGAATAGGTATTAAGATGATTATTTGTATAGATATCGGCAACACGAATATAAAGTACGCCATTTATGAGAAAGACGATTTGAAATTCTCTTTCCGCGTGGCAACTGATTTGAAAAAGACCTCGGACGAATATGGGGAACAGCTTACGGGTATGCTTACCTCCCAAGGGGTAGACGCCAAGGATATTGAGGGCGGTATTATGTCGTCCGTCGTGCCTTCGCTTGATTATACGATAGAAAAAATGTGCGCGTTGTATTTAAGTATTCAACCGCTTCATATCGCGCCGGGCTTAAAATCGGGTTTGAATATCCGTTGCGACGACGCAAGGGAAGTGGGTGCGGATAGAATTGTCAATTGCGTATCTGCGATTGTAGAATACGGCGAAAATACGCCGATGATCGTTATCGATTTCGGTACGGCGACGACGTTTAATATCATCAGCGAGAAAAACGAATTTATCGGCGGTGTAATCGCACCGGGAATTAAAGGCTCGCTTGATTCGCTTGTCAACGGTACGGCGAAACTTCCGCGTGTGGAAATAGAAGCGCCTCCCTCCGTCATTGCAAAAAATACGGTGACGAATATGCAAGCAGGCATTGTTTTCGGCTTTGCCGGACTTGTGGAATATATTGTTAAAAAGATAAAAAAAGAACTGAAGGCAACGAAAGTGAAAACGATAGCAACGGGCGGTTTCAGTACGATTATTTCCAAAGAAATCGAGTGTATCGACGTTGTGGATAAACTGTTGACGTTGAAAGGTTTGAAATATTTATATAAATTGAATGCGCAGGAAAAATAACGGATTACCATAACAAGCGGGTACCGTGTATGCGTTGAAATATGGAAAGAATAGCAAGAAGGACTTGCGTAAGGAGTATAAAATGGTTAAAAAAGTAGGTGTTGCGATTTTAGGGCTCGGCGTTGTCGGTGGCGGTACGTACCAAACGCTCGTAGAACATCACGATTTTTATTTAAGAACGCAACAAGTGGATTTGTCCGTAGAAAAAGTGCTCGATCTCAATCTTGAAAGATTGAAAGCACTCGGCGTTCCGCAAGACGCCATCGCCAAGAATATTGAAGAGGTATTGGCGGATCCCAACGTAGATATCGTTGTGGAAACGATTGGCGGTATCGGCGTTGCAAAGACGTTTGTTACGGCGGCGCTTCGTGCGGCAAAAACGGTCGTTACGTCGAATAAGGAATTGATTTGTAAATTCTCGCACGAGCTTGAAAAAATTGCAAAACACAATCATTGCGGTTTGTATTATGAGGCAAGCTGTGTAGGCGGCGTACCTATTATCCGTACTCTTTTGGACGGCGTACAAGCAAATCATATCCAAAGCATGATGGGTATTGTAAACGGCACAACCAACTATATTTTGACGAAGATGACGTATGAGGGCGCGGATTATGCGGAAGTGCTTAAAGAGGCGCAAAAACTCGGCTATGCGGAGGCAAATCCCACGGCGGACGTGGACGGATACGATTCTATGTACAAGCTTTCCATTTTGTCTTCGATGGCGTTCCATACGAAAATTCCGTATACGAAGATTTTCCGCGAAGGTATTTCAACGGTAAACGTAAAAGATATTGCTTACGGTAGAGAATTTGGGTATACGCTTAAATTGCTTGCAATCGGTAAAAACAGCGACAAAGGCATCGAAGTGCGCGTACACCCTACGTTTATCCCCAGCAATCATCCGTTGGCGAGTGTAAACGATTCGTTTAACGCAGTGTATTTGACGGGGGATGCTGTGGACGACGTCATGCTTTACGGGCGCGGTGCTGGTGCATTGCCTACGGCAAGTGCGGTGGTTAGCGACGTGATTTATGCGGCTACGCATACGGATATCAAATATTCCACGTTCAAGAATAACGCGACGGCGGAGAATAACGTGAAGTTTGTTTCCGATTTTGAAAGCGCGTATTATATTCGTCTTTCCGTAGAGGATAAGGCAGGCGTACTTGCAAAGGTTACGGGCATCTTCGGCAAATGCGGTATTTCCATTGTGCAAATTACCCAAAAGAACGCAGGGGCGGAAGACGGAGACCGCGTACCTTTGGTGGTAATTACGCATAAGACGAAAGAAAATGCGGCGAAAAATGCAGCGTCCAAAATCAATGCGTCGGGTATCGGTACCGTTGAGGCGGTTATTCGCGTAGAAGCATAATTAAAAGAGCAAATAAATTGTGGGAAGAGAGGCGGTTGCGCCTTTCTTTCCGTTTTTTCAAAGATATTTCAAACACACGGGAAAGGTTAGAAAAATGTTGACGAAAGAAAAATACGGGCAATACGTGGCGATATTAAAAGAAGAATTGGTTCCGGCTATGGGTTGTACAGAACCGATTTCGATTGCTTACGCTGTGGCAAAAGCACGTGCTACTTTGGGGGAAACTCCGATAAGCGGTAAATTAGAGGTGAGCGGAAATATCGTTAAAAACGCCAAAAGCGTCGTTGTACCGCATACAGGCGGCATGCGTGGGATAAAGTCGGCTTTTGCGGCTGGTTTGGCGGTTGGTGACGCCGATGCGAGGTTGGAGGTTTTGTCAAACGTTACCAACGAGGATAAAGAAAAAATTGCGGCGGTTCGCGACAGCTTTCCCTTGGAAATCGTTACGCCAGATGACGCGCGTATTTTTGATATTGGCGTAACGCTTTTTTCGGAAAATCATACCGTTTATGTACGTATTGCGGATGCGCATACCAACGTGGTTTGCGTGAAAAAAGACGGCGAAACGTTGTTTGAAAAACCGCTCGTTTACGAGGGGAAAAAGACGGATAGAAGCGTTTTGAACGTCGAGGATATTTTGGAGTTTGCCAAAACAGTAGACGTAGAAGAGGTCAAGGAAGTTCTTGAACGGCAAATTCAATTCAACATGGCGATTGCCGAAGAG
>JAZRRB010000144.1:0-4982 GCA_045650385.1 Candidatus Scatosoma sp.
TCGAGTGCAAAAAAGTCTTTAAGCCCCGTCGTATCGGGCGACATCGTTTCGTTGTCCGTAGATGCTCTAGGGTTGTTTCCGCCTGCGCCGTTGATAAGGAAATTCACCTTGCCAAAGCTTGCGTTGATTTCTTCCTTCGCCGCAATAATGCTTGCTTTATCCAAACAGTTACAACGAATTGCAAGCGCATTTTCGCCGATTTCGTCCGCATACTTTTTCGCCGCGTCGTAGTTGATATCAAGGAGCGCTACTTTCGCTCCCTCGTTTGCGAGCGCTTTTGCAAATTCGCTACAAATGATACCGCCTGCACCCGTAATTGCTACTACTTTATTTTCAAGTTTCATATCTTTTTTCTCCTTTCTCAAATTTTTTCTCTAAACAATTTCAGCCACTCGTCCGCAATCAACGTTGCACCCGCAATATGGGGATGCACGCCGTCCGCAAGATAATACTCGGACTTTGTTTGTTGCGCTTTTGCCGTAAATTCTTGTTGTAACGGCAAAAATAGAATATCAAATTCCTTTGCTAATTTCTCTACCACTTTTGCATATTGATATACTTTACAAAAACGCTCGTATCTATTTGCGTTTTCTTCCGTGTTACACGTTGCAATTCCTTCTAAAACAAATGGCTCGCAAAGAATAATTTTCGTATTGGGCAACACCTTTTTGGTATCGGCTATCAACATACGGTATACGTTTTCAAAACGCTTGATATCCACTCCGTTTCCATAATTTATCTCGTGCCAAATATCGTTTATCCCAATAAGTATACTCAATACGTCAGGTTGCAAATTCCATACGTCCGCTTTTATGCGAGCATATAAATCTACCACTCGATTTCCGCTGATTCCACGGTTTATTATTTCGTATTTATTAGGCTCTCTACCCTGCAAACGGTCTGCCACTACGCGCACGTACCCCGTTCCAAGCGCAGTTATATGTGAATCGTCGTTGCGTTTTCTGTCAGCATCGGTAATACTGTCCCCGAAAAACAAGATTCTCATATCTTTTTACCCTCCGCTTTTAATTTATCTAACATATCCCATACGCCGAGCATATACATAATACCTAATGCCCTATCGTAAAGTCCGTACCCAGGGCGTACCGTACCCGCTTTTTCGCCCCAAAGATGTCTACCATGGTCGGGACGAATATAGCCGTCGAATCCGCAATCGTGATACGCTTTTAAGATATTGAGTATCCCCGTGTCCCCGTCGCAATCGCGATGGCTCGCCTCGCTAAAATCCCCGTTCTCGAAATGCTTTACGTTTCGAATATGCGCGAACGCAATTCTATCGCAATGCTTTCTTACTATCTCCGCTACGTTATTTTCGGGATTTGCGTTCAAACTACCCGAACAAAGCGTTAAGCAGTTGTAGGGATTATCCACCATTTTCAAGAATCTATCTATGCTCTTTTCATCCACCAAAAGACGGGGCAAACCGAAGATATCCCAAGGGGGGTCGTCCATATGAATTGCCATTTTTATTCCCGTTTCTTCGCATACGGGCATGAGCGCTTCCAAGAAATATTTGAGATTCGCCCAAAGCTTTTCGTGGTCAACTCCTTCGTATGCTTTGAAAAGTTCATCTAATTTTGCCATACGTTCGGGTTCCCAACCAGGGAAAGACATATTGTACTTTTCCGTGAAATCAAGGATATACTTCGCCATGGCATTATAATCGTCTTGAATCATGCCCTTTTCGTAGAACAGCGCCGTAGAGCCGTCCCCAACTTCGTGGAAAAGATTACTTCTCGTCCAATCGAAGATAGGCATAAAATTATAGCAAATAACTTTTACGCCGTACTTTGCCAAATTGCGAATCGTTTGGATATAATTTTCTATGTACTTATCTCTCGTAGGCAAGCCGATTTTGATGTCGTCATGGACGTTTACCGATTCTACCACGTCGATATTAAAGCCGTATTTATCGCACTGCGCTTTTACCGCCGCAATTTCTTCTTCCTGCCAAATTTCGCCGGGCATTTTGTCGTGCAACGCCCATACGATTCCCTTTACGCCGGGGATTTGTTTGATGTCTTGCAAACTGATACGGTCGTTCCCTTCTCCGTACCATCTAAACGTCATTTGCATATTTTTTGCTCCTTTTTATACAGTTTCTTTCAATCTTGACTTTATAACCTTGGATACGAGCGTGGTTTCATCTACGATTTTTACATATTCGTCTACGCTTTGCGCTTTTTTCAGCTCGCACCATAAACCGTCCCTTGCCACCGTCCGTCCTTCCGCGCAGCTCAAAACGTACCAAGCGTATTTTAATAACGTTTCCATTTCGGTTTTAGCCGTATAGCACAATTCTACTTGGTATTGCTTTCCTTCTTCTATTACCAAATCTACCGCGCTACAATCGGTTAAAACTTCTTCAACAGCACTTTCTTCGCCGTTAATGAATACTCGGATTTGCGTGTCCGTAATATTTTTGAACCGCAACGCAAAATTCCGTTTTGAAGGAACGACTGACCAATCCCCTTGCGTGGATATCGTCAAAACTTGTTTCGTCTTATCTCCAAGCTTTTCGCAGGTATTGACAAACCGCGTAAACAACGCGCCCGTCTTTTCTTCTACTGCGCCGTCCTCATACAATTCGTATTCTCCGTTCCCCGCGTATACGAAAATTTCCATATCCTTCGGGTTATGCACGGAATTCCCTTTCCCGCGCGATAACGGTAAAATTCCACCTTCTTTTATCAATACGGGGATACTTTCCATATCGCGGTAAGTTACGATTTCCTTTCCGCCACCGCTTACGTTATATTCTGCACCCGTGAAAATATCCGTCCATTTGCCTTGGGGTAACCACATTTTTGTACGAGCATATCCGTCTGCCTGCGCTTTATTCGTAACGGGAGCAACCAATAACTCGCTACCGAACAGGTATTCGTTTTTATATTTATAAGTGGCGGCATCTTTCCATTCGTAATACAACGGTTCGACTAAAGCAATCCCTTCCTTATGCGTACGATAGGAAGCCGTATACAAATAAGGAATCAATCTATGGCGGAATCTCAACCAATTTTTAGCGATTTCGCCCGTACCGTTACGATACGCCCAAGGCTCTTTCGTGCAAACTTCCGAGTTGCTACAATGCAAACGATTGATAGGGCTAAACACACCATATTGCAAATGACGTAAGTACATTTCGTCGTCTTTATACCCACGCATATGACCGCCGATGTCGTGACTCCACCACGTATAACCGATATTCGAAGCCGTTGCGGTGAATTCGGGCAAATATTTCAACGTATCCCACGTCATAAACGTATCCCCTGAAAAACCGATAGGATAACGGTGAGAACCGATACCGCAATATCTCGATAAAATAAGTGGAACGCTATGATTGAGCGCGTTATCTAAATAGTGATAGTGATTTAACGCCCATAACGGGTCGAGTCCTTCCATTTTCGAATTCGTGCCTTGTTGCCAATCTATCCACCAAAAGGCAACGCCGTCTTTTTCGTAAGGCTTATGTAAAATCTTGAAATACGCGTTGATAAACGTTTCGCTTGCAATATCAAACGGCACGTATTTGCCTTCCGACGTATCTACGCCAACGGCTTTCGCCATATCTTCGTATTGTTCTTCCCAATAACGAATACCGTCCGCAGGGTGTAAATTCAAGGTTATTTTTAAGTTCTTTTCTTGTATCTTACCTAAAAACGCCTTGTAGTCGGGGAAAAGTCTTTTATTCCAAGTATATCCCGTCCACGTTATATTCAGCGCGCCGATAGTTTCTTTGTTCATACGCCCAAGCGCCGTAACTTGAAACAAATCTTCCACTTCTTGCTTATTAGAATAATGCCAATCCATATCAATGGTAGCCACCGTCAACGGAATTTCTTGTTCTTCAAACGAATTTAACAAGCGCAAATATTCCTTATCGCTATACACGTGATACCGACTCCACCAATTTCCAAGCGCAAAACGGGGAATCATTGGCACTTGACCCGTAATCATATACAAAGCCTTTACCGCTTCTTTATAATCGTCTCCGTACACGAACACGTATTCGTCCGAGCCGTCCCCAAACATAGGTTTTAACGAGCCGTCTTCCCCTAACGTTAAGGATTTTACGTCGTCGAATACGGCAATCCCGTTGCGAGAACATACGCCGTCGCCAAGTTTAATTTTATTCGACTTGGGTTGGCCTTTCTTTAACTCGTCTTTTAAGCCAACAAGCGTATCCCCGTCGTAATTATCCAAAGTTCGGCTCGTGCCTTTTAAGTTCTCTTTATTGTCGATTTTATAGACTTTTCCATTATATTCAATGCGACAATCCTTACGGGAATTGGCTAAAATCAACTTGCAAGCGGACGTTTGAATTTCGAAACACTCGCCTTGTTGTTTCGTGGAAAAATCCTGCGCGGGCATATCGCGATACCATACGGATTTCGTTGCTTCATCTCGAAATTTTCCGTTTTCACTACGTTCTAAACGAAACAATCTATCTTGCAATACCGTTACGCGGTAATTTCCCCAAACTACTACGTTCTTTTCGTTGGCAAGCGGTCTTGCTTGAATTACTAAATGTTTATCTAACATTTTATATCTCCAATTATCTTCTAACGAAATATAGCCAGCGTTACTTATGTTCCCAGCGCATTCTTAAATAATGTGCCGCCATTTTCGGTTGTCTATCGCGCGTGAATACGCCTTTTCTGTTCCCACAAATACGCGCAAGCCCTTGTTTCGTCTTGAACTCGGCAACCGCCCATCGATTCCCTTTACGACGGGGATTTGTTTGATGTCTAGCAAACTGATACGGTCGTTCCCTTCTCCGTACCATCTAAACATCATTTGCATGTTTTTTTTGCTCCTATCTTACGAAACTTAATTTATCAAAAATTGTATTTTATTCATCCAAACAAATTTTAAGCGCAACGTCTGCCGCCGAAGCCGCATCAGGCGTATAGTAATCCGCGCCAATAGTGTCGCAATATTCTTGGGTAATGGGCGCGCCA
>JAZRRB010000145.1:0-1739 GCA_045650385.1 Candidatus Scatosoma sp.
CGCTGGGGATTTTGTTGATTGCGCTTGGGGTTTTAGATTTTATCAATAAATCAGCCGTGGCAGCGCTTATCAAAGTGGTGGCAGGTATCGTCGTGATACTATTCGGCGTGTTTGCCGTGCGCGCGGTGCTGTATTTGGTGGCAGGGCTTTTGCTGATTGTGGGTATTTTGCTTTTGTACGAACGTTTCAAATCACGTGCGTATTGCTATTCGGTTTGGCAAAAAATTCTTGCGTATATCTTGCCTGCCATTTGCATCTTGATAGGGGTGCTTTTGCTTTTCAACGGTGGTAATACGGTGACGTGGGTGTTTATCGTCGGTGGCGTTTTGGTGATTGCGGAAGGCGCTTTGCTTTTGGTGGACGCACTCGTTGGCGATTAAAATTTTTATAGTAAATTTTGCTCTGCTTACGGCAGAGCTTTTTTTATGCAAAAAAGATAAAAATTTATCGATTTAGCGATTAAAAAAAACAAAAAAAGCCTTTAAGTATTTGTGCTTTGAAAAAAAATATGATATAATAATGTCGTATCGTGTAATAATATACTCTAAAATATACGCGCGTACGTATGCACGCACGCATAAATAGCACGAGAAAAACAAGAAAAAAATATTAAAATACGGAGATAAAACATGAACAACAAAGTTACTATCATCGGTGCAGGTTCAGTAGGCGCTACGGTTGCCTACACGCTCGTTGCGACGGGCTCGGTTGCGGAAATCGTGCCCATCGACGTCAACGTGGATAAGGCGAAAGGGGAAGCGATGGATATTATCCAAGCTACGCCCTATTTGCATCCCGTAAAAATTTACTGTGGTACGTATGAAGATGCGGCAGGTTCGGACATCGTTATCGTTACGTCGGGCGTTGGCAGAAAACCTGGTCAATCGCGTATCGACCTTACGCAAACGAACGTAAACATTTTGAAAGCAATCGCTCCTCAAATCGTTAAATATGCGCCTGATGCGCTTTACTTGTTCGTTGCAAACCCTGTGGACGTGCTCACGTACGTATTCTGCAAAATCACGGGTGTTCCCAAGCACCGCGTTATCGGTACGGGCTGTACGCTCGATAGTATCCGTTTGAGAACGCGCCTTTCCGAGTTGTATTCGGTTAACCAAAAACAAGTACACGCGTACGTTTTGGGTGAACACGGCGACAGTTCGTTCGTTGCATGGTCGACGGCGGATATCTCTGGTATTCCTTTGGCGGAATACGAAGAAACGCTTGCAGATAAGGACGTATTGAAAGTGACGCCTTATACGCACGAAGAAGTAGAAGAATATGTGAAGAAATCGGGCGGTAAAATTATCGCAGGTAAGGGCGCTACCTTCTACGGTATCGCGGCTTCCGTAAAACAAATCGTAGACAGCATCTATTCCAGCGCGTATACGATTTTGCCTGTTTCCACGGTACTTGACGGGGAATACGGCGTATCCGACGTAGCGCTTTCCACGCTTTGCGCTATCGGTTCGCAAGGTGTTATCACGACGCTCACGCCCAAACTTTCGGACGAAGAAGTGGCGAAATTCCAAAACAGCGCGAAAGTGCTTAAAGACGTTATCGCACAAATCGAAATTTAATGGAGAAAAGAAACATGGAATACCGTATTGAAAAAGATACCATGGGGGAAATGCAAGTCCCCGCGGATAGATATTGGGCGGCGCAAACGCAAAGAAGTTTACAAAACTTCCGTATCGGCGACGAAGTAATGCCCCGTGAAATCACGAAGGCGTTCGGCG
>JAZRRB010000146.1:0-4634 GCA_045650385.1 Candidatus Scatosoma sp.
CATAGTATTATATCACAAATAGAATTCCCTGTCAACCATATGGATAAAAAAATAGACGTTTACAAAGGTTTTTTCTACTTTTTCTATACGTGAGATTGACTTTTTTATGAAAAAGTTGTATAATCATTGTACTATGGAAAAGTATC
The DNA here is from genome assembly GCA_045650385.1 of Candidatus Scatosoma sp. GTDB lineage: Bacteria > Bacillota > Clostridia > Christensenellales > Borkfalkiaceae > Scatosoma. The sequence goes on from JAZRRB010000146.1 coordinate 147, forward strand.
GACACACAAGAGAATTTCAAATTAAATACCGTGAAGCGGATTTCAAAGACGAATTAAAAGTTTCAGGCGCGCTTGGGTACATGGAAGAAGTGGCTTCTTCCAGCGCGGACGAGATTGGGCTTGGGTATCAAGACATACAGCCCAAAGGTTATGCGTTTATTATTTCGAATACGTATTGCGAAATTTTGCGCCCCATGCACGAGGGAGAGAAACTCTTCGTGCAAACGTGGCCGTCTATACCTTCGTTTGTGGTATTTGAACGTCAATATCGCTTTTTGGATGAGAACCATCAACCGACGTTGAACGCGGTTTCGCGTTGGTGTTTGATGGACGTAAAAACAGGAAAGGTGTTGCCTTCGAAAGTGATTGATAATCAGGATTATTCTACGTACAACACGGAAAAAACGGTTGAGGGAATACAATGGAAAATTCCTACTTTTTCGACGGAGGGAAAAGAACCGAAATTTACGATTACGATTGCGAATTCTGAATACGACCACAATATGCACGTAAACAATACCCGTTATGCGGATTATTGTATGAACGTATTTTCCGTGGCGGAGTTACAAGGCAAAAGCGTATCAAAATTTTCCATTTCCTACGCGAAACAATGTAGAGAGGGGGAAACGTTGCGCTTTTTCCGCGAGGAAACGGAATTGGGAGAATATTTGGTACAGGGCAAAAACGTGAAAGAGGAAACTGTCGTTCTTGCAAAGATTGTATTTGCGAAATAAAAGGAGTTTTTTATGCGAAAAAACGGGGTAAACAGGGAGCTTGTGGAAATCGACGGCGGCGTATGTGCGCCGTCCGGTTTTTATGCAAATGCCGTTCGTTGTGATTTTTTGCAAGATGGCGCCGATAATCCTGATTTTGCGTTGATTTTGGCAAAAAAACGGTATGCTACGGCGTATTTATCCACGGAAAGCGCAAATGTGGGTTCGTTTGCGCGTCTTTCGCAAAAACACGTAGAAAAAAGTTTGTCAAGCGCTGTGATTATTCAAAGCGGCATTGCGTGCGGTTATGGGGAAAAAGAAGATGATTTGGCGGAAAAAGTCAGTCGTTTGTTTGCTCCTACGTTAAAAATTGATAGAAACGAAATTATTCTTGCTTCTATGGGGCAATACGGAAAGAAATTGGATATTGCGCCTTTTGAATTCGCGGCTAAAAACATTGTAACAGGGCTTGGAAATACAGCAGAAAATTCGTTTTCCGTAGCCAAAACGCTTGCGGGAAAGGGCAAGCAAGCGTCGTATTCTTTTCAAATTGGGGACGTGACATGCAAAATCGGCGCGGTATTTAGCGGTAGTATCGACGGAGCGTTGGTTTGCGTTTTAACAACGGACGTAAACGTTTCGCCTGAAATGTTACAAAAGGCCTTAAAAGCCGTCGCCAACGAGCATTTTTATATGCTTGGCGGTAGGGTGGCAACGCCGAACGATTGTATTTGCGCTATGGCAAGCGGCGAGGCGAATAATTGGAAAATTACGGAAAATAATAGCGATTATCAAAAATTTTTCTATGCGCTGAATAGCATATCGGAACGAATTTGTAAAAGAATCTTACAAGACGAGGGAGAGGTTTTTACGAGCAAAGTGCTTGGCGCGAAGTCGAAAAATACAGCGCGCGAGATAGCAAAATCCGTTGCTTCTTCATTGCATATTCAAAAAAGCTTTTCCAATGGACGCTTGGATACGCAACAAGTGCTTTCCGTTATCTTGGGCGGCATGGAAAAAATTTCCTTGCAAAAGCTGAGTATTGCCTTTTCTTCTTCTAACGTGGAACTTGTTACGTATGAGGATAACGTGGAAACGCCCGTTGCTCCCGAGACGGAAAAACGTTTCTTTTTTGGGGAAAAACCGCAGATAATCATCGACTTAAAAGAGGGGAATTATTCGGCGGTTGTATATGGCAATTTTAATACGCTATAACGCGCGCGATATAATATGGTAGAAAATAGGTAAAAAAATTTTTCAAAAAATTGTCGTAAAAAAGCCGTTGAAAGGTTGACAGAAAAAAATGGGTGTGCTATAATAATAAAAATTGTCAGGTGAACGTGAAAAATGTTGAAAATGAGAGCGTTACAATTGCAAAACTCCGATCATACGGCAACGAACGTGATCGGCGGCGCTCGTTTTTCCATTTTTCAAATATTTTCGAATTTTTCCAAAAAGGACTGATTTCAAAATCAGTCTTTTTTTTCGAAATTATGGGTAAAATAACCTGTGTTAAACGGATAAAAAATAAATTTTAGATACAAGGGATTGCTTATGAAAAAGAAGAAAGTGTATTTGACGTTGGAAAACGGTAGGGTATTTGAAGGATAGCGCTTTGGCGCTGACGGAGAAGCGGTGGGCGAACTCGTCTTTTCGACGGGTATGGTAGGCTATGTAGAAACGCTTACCGATCCTAATAATTTCGGGCAAATCGTCGTGCAGACGTTTCCGCTTATCGGCAATTACGGCGTAATGCCGCAGGATGCGGAAAGCGCTCGTGCTTGGGTGTCTGCTTACGTTGTTCGCGAGGTTTGCGAAACGCCGTCTAATTTCCGTTGCGAAGGAACGTTGGACGCGTATTTGAAAGAACAAGGCGTTATCGGTATTTATGGCGTAGATACGAGAGAATTGACGAAAATCTTGCGTGAAGAGGGCGCAATGAACGCAAAAATCAGCGGCAAGCCCTTGACGGATGACGCGGTAAAGACGATTTCCGTTTACGAAACGAAAGATGCGGTAAATACGGTTGCGACCATGAAAAAAGCGTTCTATGAAGCGAAAAACGCAACTTGCACCGTGGCGCTTTGGGACTTTGGGGCAAAACGCAGTACGATTGAAAATTTCCTTGCGCAAGGCTGGAACGTGATTACAATGCCTGCCAACGCTTCGGCGGAGGACGTTTTGGCAACGGGTGCGCACGGCGTAGTGCTTTCGGACGGCCCTGGCAATCCTAATGAAAATACGGCGATTATTGAAGAAATTAAGAAAATCGTCGGTAAAATTCCCGTACTTGGCTTAGGGCTTGGACATCAACTTTTTGCCCTTGCGCTTGGCGCGGAAGTAAAGAAACAAAAATACGGCCATCGCGGCGGCAATCAACCGGTGAAATGTACCAAGTGCGGTAAAGTATATATTTCCACACAAAACCATGGGTATGAAGTGGTAAAAGATACCGTGAAAGAGGGCGTAGTGAAATTTGTCAACGTAAACGACGGCTCTTGCGAGGGTATTGATTACGATGCGTACGATGCGTTCACGGTACAATTTGCGCCCGAGGCTTGCAGCATCGGTAATCCCGAAAATCCCTTGTATAAAAAATTCTATGCGCTTATGAAAAAGGAGAACGAAAATGCCTAAGAGAAGTGATATAAAGAAAGTTCTTGTAATCGGTTCTGGTCCTATCGTCATTGGACAAGCAGCCGAATTCGACTACGCAGGCGCGCAAGCTTGCCGCGTTATGAAAAGTGAAGGTATCAACGTTGTTCTTTGTAACTCTAACCCGGCAACGATTATGACGGATAAAGCGCTTGCGGATGAGATTTATCTTGAACCTTTGACGGAAGAAAGCTTAAAGCGTATTATTATTAAGGAAAAGCCGGACAGTTTGTTGGCGTCGCTTGGTGGACAAACGGGGCTTACGATGGGTTGTAAACTTGCAAAATCGGGCTTCCTTGATCAGCACGGCGTAAAACTTATCGGTACGACGCTTTCCGCAATCGATAGATCGGAAGATAGAGAATTGTTCAAGGAAACGATGGAAAAAATCAATCAGCCTTGCGTTCCCTCCGATATCGCCTATACGGTGGAAGAGTGCGTAGATATTGCCAACCGTTTGGGATATCCCGTTATCATCCGCCCTGCGTATACGCTCGGCGGTGCGGGCGGTGGCGTAGCGTATAACGAAGAGGAACTCCGTTTGATTTCGCACAACGGTTTGATGCTTTCGCCTATTACGCAGGTACTCATTGAAAAATATATCGCAGGCTGGAAGGAAATCGAATTCGAAGTTATCCGCGACTGCATGGGTAACTGCCTTACCGTATGTTCGATGGAAAACGTTGACCCCGTAGGTATTCACACGGGCGACTCTATCGTTGTTGCACCTGCGGTAACCCTTTCCAATAAAGAATATTCCATGCTCCGTACGGCGGCGCTTTCGATTATTACCGAGCTTGGTATCGAGGGTGGTTGTAACGTACAGTTTGCTCTCAATCCCGATTCTTTCGAATATTCGGTTATCGAGGTGAACCCCCGTGTAAGCCGTTCTTCCGCGCTTGCCTCCAAAGCAACGGGTTTCCCGATTGCAAAGGTTACGTCGAAAATCGCGCTTGGTTATACGCTTGACGAAATCGTCAACGACGTTACGGGCAACACGTACGCTTGTTTCGAGCCTACAATCGACTATTTGGTTGTAAAAATGCCCAAATGGCCGTTTGATAAATTCTTGTATGCAAAACGCGAACTCGGCACGCGTATGAAAGCGACGGGCGAAGTA
>JAZRRB010000147.1:0-3314 GCA_045650385.1 Candidatus Scatosoma sp.
ATACATGGAAGAAAATAAAGATAAATATACGGAAAAACAATGGGAAGATATTATTCCCAAACTGTATAAAAAATTCGGGGATACGTACGTATCGAGGGTAAAATGCACCCCTAAGGAATATTACGCGAAGATGACGGAAGAAGAATTGGTAGATACGCTTCGCGCGCATATTAAAGAAGACGTGCCCACGCCCGAATTTTTATGCGCGGAAATCGAAAGCCGCGGCGAAGCGAAAACGCTACTGCCCCTTCTTTTCGACGAGGACGTATTCGCTGTTTCGTATGCGATGAACCTTATCGGGGATAATGCCGAGGCGTACGACGCCTATTTTGAGATATTGACGAAAGAACTTGCGGACGAGGACGTGCGTAGCGACGTTACCGATATCTTCCGTTTGCACGCGGACGAGTTGAAGGAACGAGTTTTGGGAAACTACGCCAAGGGCTTGGGTAGCGAATATATGTTAGAAATTCTCTCGCGCGTAAAAGAGCGTGACGAGCGCGTTTACGAAATTTTGCTTTCCGCCTTTTTATCGGGGGAAAACACCGCGGTGCGCGCAGGGTATTTGGCTGCGTACGGCGACGAAAGAGCATTGCCCTCGCTCCTTAAAAAGATAGAGGATCAAACGATTGGTTTTGTGGAATTTCAAGAACTGAAATACGCTATTGAGGCGCTGGGCGGCGAGTATGACGAACCGAGGGATTTCTCGGACGATAAAGACTACGTAGCCGTAGAGGCGGCGGCAATCCGCAGGGCGAAAGAAGAAGACGACACGCTGAAAAGTTAAATGAAAACGTACATAAACGAAAAATTCTCCGCATATAGTAAACCGTGAGGTTTGCCTGCGGAGTTTTTTTTGCGAATTATATTTTATCTCCGCGCAGGCGGGAGGTTTTAATGGAAAATTACAGCGTGTACGAAGACATTGCAAACCGCACGGGCGGAGATATCTACATAGGTGTCGTCGGGCCTGTGCGTACGGGAAAATCCACTTTTATCAAACGTTTTATGGAAAAGCTCGTTTTACCGCTTGCGGCGGAGAACGAACGCGCCGTTATGACGGACGAATTGCCTCAATCGGCGGCAGGGAAAACGATTATGACCACCGAGCCGAAGTTCGTCCCAGCCAAAGCGGCGAAAATCAAAGTTACGAAAGGGGCGGAAGCCTTTGTGCGGCTTATCGATTGCGTAGGTTTTACTGTGGACGGGGCAAACGGATACGAGGAAAACGGCAGGGCAAGGCTTGTGAAAACGCCTTGGCAGGAAGAAGAAATGCCCTTTGAAAAAGCGGCGGAAATCGGTACGGAAAAGGTGATAAAGGAACACTCTACGATTGGGGTTTTGGTGACGACGGACGGTAGCGTTACCGATATTGAACGCGGCGCATACGTGGCGGCGGAAGAACGCGCCGTGACAGAGTTGAAAGAGATAGGAAAACCGTTTGTTATCTTGCTCAACTGTAAAGAACCGTCTACTGCGCTCCCGTTGAAAACGTCGCTCGAAGAAAAGTATAACGCACCCGTCTTGGCGGTAAATGTCGAGAAAATGACGGAAGAGGACTTGTTGGAAATGATGCGTAAGGCACTTTTCGAATTCCCCGTGTCCCGCATTGACGTAAAAATTCCTGCATGGCTACAATCCTTCCCCGAAAGTAATACGACGGTCAACGCGTTTTTAAGTATTTTGAAAGAAGTTGCGCCTACGCTTAGAAAAATGCGCGATTGTTTTGCGCTCGAACGGCTGTTTGATGCGGATAGCGATTTTCTCAATCCCGAAGAGATTGTAATGGAGCTTGGAAAGGGCAGGGTAGAACTTCGTATCGGCGTAAAAGAAACGCTTTTCTATCGGGTGCTTAGCGAAACGTGCGGTGAAGAAATCGATAGCGATTTACGGCTGATGCAGTACGTTTGCGACGTGGCGGCGCGGAAAGAACGCTTTGAAAAGGTAAGCGCGGCGCTTGACGAAGCGGAAGAAAGCGGCTACGGTATTGTGTATCCCACCGAAGCGGATTATTCGCTTAAAAAACCCGAGCTTGTGAAAAAGAACGCTGGGTACGGCATGAATTTCGGCGCACGCGCGACGAGTTACCATATCGTCAAAGTGGATATTAACGGAGCGGTTAGCCCGATTATCGGCACGAAAGAGCAAGGGGAAGATTTTGCATCGGAAACGTTGAAAGCATATGAAGAGGGCGACGTTTGGGATACGAATATTTTCGGCAAATCGTTGCGCTCATTGATTGAAGGGGAGCTTTCGGGAAAGACCAATTCCATGCCCGTGGATTTGCGTAAAAAAATGCGGCGCGTGATGACGAAAATCGTCAACGAGGGTAAAAACAATCTTTTCTATTTGCTCTTTTAGAAGAATAAAAGGATAGGCAATCGGGCATACTTTTTACAAACTTCTCTTTGGGGGATTGTATATGAGTAAGTCTTCGAAAAACAAGAAAAATAAAGTGCCGCGCCTGACGGAAGCGGAATATGCAAATTACGTCAATTCTCTTAAAACGGCGGGGCAAGTATGCGGTGAAACGCAAAAAGAAGGGATAAAGACGGGGGAAGAGCAAAAGAAAGTATAGTGAAAACGGCGGGTAAATCTATCCGCCGTTTTTATTATGGCATTTTTTTCTTTACGATTATTAGGATAAGTTTGTAAAATCTATTGCAAAAACAACGATTGTATGGTATAATGTTTACGCTAAACTAACTGAATAATCGGAAGTCAGGCGTAGTTTCTTTTTAGGAGAAATTATACTTTTTTTCGCATCCCATTTTTTGAATTTGGAAAAAATGCAAGTTCCACCAATTGGGATGATGAAACACGTTCATTTCTGATTTAGGTTAGTTTAGCGACAATCGGAGTTTGCGTTTTTCAGGGCGTCAACTTCGTTTGGCGCTCTTTTTTATTTTAATCTTTTAAGGAGGAAGTATTATGAGAAAGAAGTTTTGTATGTTTTTACTTACGGCGTGTATAGCATGCTTAGGCTTGACAGGGCTTGCCGCCTGCAAAGACGGGGAAGAACCAAACGGTGAGCCGAACGCCCCCTCAACGCCCGTCTCACCGCAAAAATTGTATGCTCCCACCGTTACTTTAGAAGGGAATAAAGCGGTTTGGGCGGCGGATGCAAGCGCTGACAAATTCGAAATCAGTTTGGATGGAGAGTTATCTTACTTGGAAAATTCCATTACCAGCAAAACGCTTTCTGGTGGTCAAACTTTCAAGATTCGCGCCGTCGGTGACGGGATAAACTATTCGACAAGTGATTGGAGCAATAGTGTAAGTCGGAGGCCAAGCGGTCTTAGGAAGACAAGACC